>NZ_JASCAQ010000066.1:0-134120 GCF_029967685.1 Erwinia sp. V90_4
GTAGGGGGCGACCTTTTTTCCGGTCGCCCCGTGGTGATGATTTACACCGGGCTGAGCGAAAAAGAGGGTCAGCCTCTACACTAATTCAGTGCACCTGTGCGTAGGGGGCGACCTTTTTTCCGGTCGCCCCGTGGTGATGATTTACACCGGGCTGACCGAAAAAGAGGGTCAGCCCCTACACCAATTCAGTGCACCTGTGCGTAGGGGGCGACCTTTTTTCCGGTCGCCCTTTTTTATGGGCGCGGTTTATTCGGGTCGGCGTTGGTCAGCGCCAGTGATACCGCCAGCGTCTGCGCCAGGCAGAGTGAAGCGACCTGGGAACGGAAGCCATCCACCTGCGCTTCACGCACCACAAAGCAGACGTCGCTAAACGCCGCCAGCGGGCTGACCTGACTGTCGGTGATCGCAATCTGATGCGCACCGCGTTTGGCACCCAGCTCCACCAGCTCCACCGCTTCACGCGCATACGGCGAGTAGCTGATGGCGATCACCACATCTTTCGGATTGACCATGCTCAGCTGTTCGGCAAACATCCCGCCGAGGCCGTCAATCAGGAAGGCGCGGCGCTCAAGGTGGCGCAGCGCGTAGGTCAGATAAGAGGCGACGCTAAAGGAGCGGCGCAGGCCAATCACGTAGATGTTATCGGCCTCGTCCAGCAGCTTCACGGCTTTATCCAGCTGTTCCGGATTAACCTGCATCGCCAGCTGCTGCAGCGCCTGCGAATTGACCATGGTGAAGACGTTCAGGATTTCTGCCGGGCTTTCCGGCGCGCCCTGCGCCTCATCGGTAGCGGTCTGGCGGAACAGACGTGCTCGCTCGGTATAGTTAACGGTCTCTTCCATCAGGTGCTGACGAAACACCTGCTTCATTTCATTGAAACCACTAAAACCAAAGGCGTTAGAGAAGCGGATCAGGGTGGAAGGCGGCACGTCGGCCTGCTGGGCGATAGAGGCAACGGTATCAAAGGCGATGCTGTTGCTGTTATCCAGAATATAGCGAGCCACCTGCTTCAGGCGTTTACTCAGGGTGTCGTAACGGCGACGGATATCGTCCTGTAACAGGGAAAGCTGGGTGGGATTGTTATTCATTGCTCGGCTCGCTAAGGAAAATGTTGTTCTTCTGTGCGTTATTCTACCAGATGAACAAAAAATTTCACTTTATAGTCAAAGCAGCGGCTTTTATTTCATCAGGGTTGGGAATTGGTTCACAAAATCGCAAGCTATGGGGCTTCTGCGATATATAAATTCTAAACGACAAAAAAAAGGGGCGACCGTGTCGGATCGCCCTCTGTGTGATGCCGCGCGGCTTACTGCGCCGGGCGCGCTTCCCGCCAGTAGCCAATCAGCGTCAGATAATTACTTTTCACTTTCTCAATCAGCGCAGCGTTATCCAGCTCACCCTGCAGCCACTGGCGTGACGGCTGGCCGAAGATGGTGCGGCCGACGGCGAAACCCTTCACCCACGGCGATTTCGCGGCGGCGGCGAATCCGGCTTTCAGCTCGGCCTCCGGCGCGTCCAGACCCAGCAGCAGGATGCCGCGGCAGTGCGCATCGTGCTGCTCAATCAGTTTGCCTATCGCCTGCCAGGAGTCATGGGACAGCGGCGGCAGCTTCCACCAGTCCGGCTGGATCCCTAAGCTGTAGAAGTGGCTGAGAATTTCCTGATAGTGCTTCTCATCTTTATCCGGGTTGCTGTCGGGCAGGATCACTTCCAGCAGCAGCTCGTGGCCAGATTTGTTACAGCCGTTCCACACGTCAAGGATCAGCTCATCCTGCTGCTGGCGCATTTCGGCGCTGTCATGCGGATGGTAAAAGGTCAGGCACTTGACTACGTGCTCCTGCGGCCAGTCGACCAGCTGCGAGCCGATGTTGCCATGCTCCAGGCGCAGCGGGCGCGAGCCTGGCAGCTCGATCGGGCGTCCAATCCACCAGCCCTTGCCGGTGATTGCGTTCAGCGCCGGCTGGCCATAGGTGGTGTCGGCCAGAATCCCGCTGCGGCCATCGTCAAGGCCCGCCTCTTTCGCCGCTTGCTGTGCACCCTGCAGCAGCAGCAGCTTGAGCTCGGGGATGCGTGAATCATCCACTCCCGCCTCACTGGCCATATCGGCCAGCTGCTTGCGATGGTCGAAGGCGAAAACGTTCAGCTCCTGCCACTGCTGTTTGCGGGTGGTGACGCGGTGCAGGTGGTTGAGGCGCGGGTCGAGATCCGGACGGGTGACCTCTTGGTCGCGGCTGAGGAAGTCGTCCAGCTCCTCTTTCGTGGGCATCGCCGGGGCGCAGCCGTGGCGCGAAACCACCAGCGCACCGCAGGCGTTGGCATAGCGGCAGGCCTGTTCCCAGCTTTCATCGTTCAGCCAGCCGCGCAGCAGGCCGGACATAAAGGCATCACCCGCGCCGAGCACATTAAGCACTTCCACGCGCACGCCGGTTTGCAGTTTAGTCTGCTGCCAGCTGTCCGGGATTTCGCCTTCAAATACCACACAGCCCAGCGGGCCGCGTTTGCACACCAGCGTCGCTTTGGTTGCTTTGCGCACGTTTTTTAGCGCGGTCAGGCTGTCGGTGCTGCCGCCCGCGATGTGGAACTCCTCTTCGGTGCCCACCACCAGATCAAAGTAGTGCAGCACTTCCTGTAGCTGCTGGGTGACGCGTTCGGATTCGACAAAGCGGGTTTCGCCATCGCCCAGCGAGGTCAGGCCCCATAATACCGGGCGGTAGTCGATGTCGAGCGCGGTGCGCAGGCCATTTTTACGCGCAATTTCCAGCGCTTTCAGCACGGCGGCGCGGGTATCGGGATGTGACAGATGCGTCCCGGTCACGGCCACGGCGCGGGCAGAGGCGATGTAATCTTCCTGAATATCGTCCGGCACCAGGCCCATATCAGCGCAGTTGTCGCGGTAGAATACCAGCGGGAAGGTTTCCTGATCTTTGATCCCTAAGATCACCAGCCCGGTCAGGCGGGTTTTATCGGTAATCAGGCTCTGGGTATCACAGCCGACGCGCTGCAGCTCTTCGCGCAGGAAGCGGCCCATATGTTCGTCGCCCACGCGGGCCAGCATCGCTGATTTCAGACCCTGAATTGCCGTGCCGTAAGCCACATTGCCAGAGGAACCGCCAAGATACTTGGCAAAGGTGGTTTCATCTTCAAGGCGTGCACCGATCTGCTGGCCATAAAGGTCGACGGCGATGCGTCCGATACAAATCACATCAAGCCGCTTCTGTTGTGTAGTCATACCTGTTTTTTCCTCTTTAGCTGACCCTGTTGAGCTTCTCCAGCAGATCAGTGGCTTGAATGCCCGATCGATTCCGGATCTTACATGAGCAAAGTATGAGGAATAAAAATTTCAAATTCAATATGAAATGAAATTATTACCCCAAAAGTGTGAGGTGGTTAAAACTCTTGTATCGCTGATTTCACCGTGCGGCTGGCAGGGAGTATTCCGCGCTATGACAGAGATGTGAGCGGCCTCGCAACTTTGTCCTGACCGATCGGCGAACATATTGAAGTGAAACGATTTTTCTCATTTATGACTGAAGATCCTGTTATCGTTTCATTTACTCGCTGGCGATCCCCCCTTGCATCCCCGTTTCACCGCAGAATTTGATCTCTCTCGCAAAATGAAATGTTTCTTCTGTAATTGTGTTTGGTGAAAAAAATATTTGTTTATAATCGTCCCACGTTTCACTTACAGCTGTCGCCGTTTTGCGCATAAGGCGACCATAAATGCGAACCCCGGCCGACCTAAAGATGCGGCCGTCGAACCACAAAGGAAGAGCAAATGGGCAAGACGAGATTAACCACGGCACAGGCTCTGGTCAGATTCCTGGATAATCAGTATCTGTCGGTAGACGGCGTTGAAACCAAGTTTGTGAAGGGCATTTTCGCTATCTTTGGTCACGGCAACGTGCTGGGCTTAGGCCAGGCGCTGGAGCAGGACAGCGGTGACCTTGTGGTGCATCAGGGCCGAAACGAGCAGGGTATGGCGCATGCGGCTATCGGTTTTGCCAAGCAGAAACTGCGCCGCGAAATCATCGCCTGTACCTCTTCCGTTGGCCCGGGCGCGGCCAACATGGTCACCGCAGCCGCCACCGCCACCGCTAACCGCATTCCGCTGCTGCTGCTGCCGGGCGACGTGTTCGCCACGCGCCAGCCGGACCCGGTGCTGCAACAGATTGAGCAGAGCCACGACCTCAGCATCAGCACCAACGATGCCTTCCGCGCCGTGAGTAAATACTGGGACCGCGTCAGCCGCCCTGAGCAGCTGATGACCGCCTGCATTAACGCCATGCGCGTGCTGACCGACCCGGCGGAAACCGGCGCGGTGACGATATCACTGCCGCAGGACGTGCAGGGTGAAGCCTATGATTTCCCTGATTACTTCTTTCAGAAGCGCGTACATCGCCTGGAGCGCCGTCTGCCGACCGAAGGCCAGCTGGCCGATGCGTTAGCGCTGATTGCCGGTAAGAAGAAGCCGATGATTGTCTGCGGCGGTGGGGTGAAATACTCCGGCGCGGGCGAGGCGCTGGTGGCGTTCGCCGAGCGCTACAACATTCCATTTGCCGAAACTCAGGCCGGGAAAGGCACCGTGGTTTCCGACCACCCGCTGAATGTGGGCGGCGTGGGTGAAACCGGCTGCCTGGCGGCCAACCTGCTGGCGAAAGAGGCCGATCTGGTGATAGGTATCGGGACGCGTTACACCGACTTTACCACCGCCTCGAAATGGATTTTCCAGAACCCCGACGTCAACTACATCAACATTAACGTCAGTAATTTTGACGCCTATAAGCTCGATGCCGTTCAGGTGGTGGCCGATGCCCGGGAAGCGCTGATCGCGCTGGAGAGCCGCCTGGCGACGACCGGCTTCAGCAGCGGCTGGGGTGAAAAAGTATCCCAGGCGCAGAGCAAACTGCTGAAAGAGACCCAGCGCGTTTACTCCTCCGTTTACAGCGGTGCCGACTACGTGCCGGAGATCGATGACCATATGGACCGTGACGCGGTGTGGGCCGAGTTTAACCGCCTGACCGGTTCTTACCTGACTCAGAGCAGCGTGCTGGGCACGCTCAATGAGCATCTCCCAAAGGATGCAGTGATTGTCGCGGCCGCAGGCAGCCTGCCGGGCGACCTGCAGCGCATGTGGCGCAACAAAGATTACAACAGCTATCACGTCGAGTATGGCTACTCCTGCATGGGCTACGAGGTCAACGCTTCACTGGGCGTAAAGCTGGCTGAGCCACATCGCGAGGTTTACACCTTCGTCGGCGACGGCTCATTTATGATGCTGCACTCCGAGCTGGTGACCTCGATCCAGGAGCGCGCCAAGATCAACGTGATCCTGTTCGACAACATGACCAACGGCTGCATCAACAACCTGCAGATGGAGCACGGCATGGACAGCTTTACCACCGAGTTCCGCTTCCGTAATGGCGAAGGGGGCAAGCTGGACGGTGGCTTTGTGCCGGTCGACTTCGCGGCGATTGCGGCCGGTTACGGCTGTAAGACCTATCGTGTGACCACGCTGGAGCAGCTGGAAGCGGCGCTGGCGGATGCGCAGAAGCAGACGGTATCCACCCTGATCGACATTAAAGTGCTGCCGAAAACCATGATCCACAAATACTTCAGCTGGTGGCGCGTAGGCGGTGCCCAGGTATCCAACTCAGAGCGCGTAGACGCCGTGGCCCGCATGCTGAACCAACATATCGACCAGGCTCGGGAATACTAATTTTACTTTTTGCTGTGCTTTTACCATGCGGGCGTTAACGCGCCCGCTATATACCCAAAATAATTCGAGTTGCTGCCAACGCACATGCAGCTTGAAGTATGGCGGGGATAAACCCTACAAGTAAGGACCTGTTATGACATTGAAATTAGGTGTAATCGGAACGGGCGCCATTGGCCAGGAACACATTCGCCGCTGTAGCAAAGTGCTGCAGGGTGCCCAGGTGGTGGCCGTTTCTGATATCAACGTTGACGGTGCGAAAGCCGCTCTGACGCGCATCGGTATTGAAGCCGAGGTGTTTGCTAACGGTCACGACGTGGTGAACTCCCCGAACGTGGATGCGCTGCTGGTGACCTCCTGGGACCCCACGCACGAAGAGTTTACCCTGGCCGCGATTGCAGCCGGTAAGCCGGTGTTCTGCGAGAAGCCGCTGGCAATGAGCGCCGAGGGTTGCCGCCGTATCGTCGATGCCGAAATCAAATTTGGTAAGCGCCTGGTGCAGGTAGGCTTTATGCGCCCGTACGACAGCGGCTATCGTGCGCTGAAAAAGGTGATTCAGCAGGGGGAGATCGGCGAGCCGCTGATGCTGCACTGCGCACACCGCAACCCGACCGTGCCGGAAAACTACACCACCGATATGGCGATCACCAACACGCTGATCCACGAGCTGGACGTGCTGCGCTGGCTAACCGAAGACGATTACAAATCGGTGCAGGTGGTGTTCCCGCGCTCCACGTCAAAAACCCACGGCAAGCTGCGCGACCCGCAGGTAGTGCTGTTTGAAACCCGTAAAGGTATCCGCATTGACGTGGAGATCTTCGTTAACTGCGCTTACGGCTACGACATCCAGTGTGAAGTGGTGGGGGAAGAGGGGATCGCTAAGCTGCCTGAGCCATCCGCCGTGCAGATGCGCAAAAGTGCCAATCTCTCAACCGCGATCCTGACCGACTGGAAAGACCGCTTTATCGATGCCTATGACGTTGAGCTGCAGGCATTTATTAATGATGCCACCGCGGGCAAGCTGACCGGGCCATCCGCCTGGGACGGCTATGCCGCTTCCGTGGCTGCCGATGCCTGCCTGAAGGCGCAGGAAAGCGGCGCGATTGAGGCGGTGGAACTGCCGCAGCGCCCCTCTTTTTATCTTTAATGGCTGCGCCTTACCCCGCCGATTGCGGCGGGGGAACGTCGTTATACAGCGTACTGATTTAGCACGGAGAGTCTGATGAAAATTGCCTTTGATGTGGATGTCATTCGAGATTTAGGCATCACAAAAATGGTTCACCAGGTGGCTGACTGGGGCTATCAATATATTGAACAGTCCCCGCATCCGCAGATCAACCCGTTCTATAAGCATCCAAAAGCCAGCCGCGAAATCATTACCGAGTACAAAAACGCGCTGCGCGAGACCGGGTTAGAAATCTCCTCGTACATCGTGGTGTATCGCTGGTCCGGCCCGGACGAAGCGCGGCGTCAGGCTGCCGTACGCAACTGGAAGCGGATGATTGAAATTGCGGTGGAAACCGGCGTGCAGGTGATCAACACCGAGCTGTCGGGAACCCCGAACGAACCCGAAATTTGTGAAGAGATGTTCTATCGCTCGATGGAAGAAATTCTGCCGATCGTCGAACGTGAAGGCATCCGCATCGAAATCCAGTCGCACCCGTGGGATTTTTGCGAAGAGAACAACGAAACCGCCGATCTGGTGAAATCGTTTCGCAGTGAGAACGTCAAATACCTGTACAGCGTGCCGCACACCTTCTTCTACGACAAAGGAAAAGGCGACGTGAAGAGCATGCTGGAGTACGCAGGCGGTGACCTGTCGCACGTGCTGATCGCTGACACCATGAACCACACCAAACACTGCCGCTATATTGTGAACCCGCCTGGCGTTGACGCCACGATTCACCAGCACGTGGGCGTGGGCGAAGGGGAAGTGGACTTCCCGACGCTGTTCCAGACGCTGCGCGATATGGACTTTGCTAACCGCACTTATAAAGTCGGTGGCGAGTCGATTATTGCCTCTTCCCTGTTTGGTTACCCGGAAAAAATGCCTGTTCAGGCGGTCGCCACGCGCGAGCTTATCGAGCGTGAACTGCTGAGCAAATGAACCAGGCGGCTGCGGCCGTCTTTTGAGGTATCAACATGCAAATGAATAAAGAGAACGTGAAGCTGGCGATCGCCCCGATTGGCTGGACCAACGATGATATGCCGGAGCTGGGTAGCGAGAACACCTTCCAGCAGATCGTCAGTGAAATGGCGCTGGCAGGCTTTACCGGCAGCGAAGTGGGCAGCAAATATCCGCGCGATCCAGCGGTGCTGAAGCCGATGCTGGATATTCGCGGCGTGCAGATTGTTAACGCCTGGTTCAGTACCTTTTTTGCCAACGGTGACAAAGCGAAAACCATTGATGAGTTCATCAACCACCGCGATTTCCTGCACGCAATGGGCGCCAGGGTGATCGGTTGTTCAGAGCAGAGCCTGAGCATTCAGGGCACCACTAAAGCGGTGCTGGAAGAGAAACCGCTGTTTAGCGACGAGCAGTGGCGCCTGACCGCAGAAGGTTATAACGAACTGGCTAAGCTGGCGGCGGAGAAAGGCATGACGGTTGGCCTGCATCACCATATGGGCACCGGCATCCAGACCACGGCAGAAATTGATCGCTTTATGGCGGCAACCAATGATGACGTCTATCTGCTGTTTGACACCGGCCATGCGTACTACTCGGAAGGCAGCCATCAGGCGATGCTGGATATCCTGACGAAATATCTGCCGCGCATTAACCATGTGCATCTGAAAGACGTGCGTGATGAGGTGGTGGCGCAGGTGAAGAGCCAGAAGCTGTCGTTTTTGGATGGCGTGAAGAAAGGCACCTTTACCGTACCGGGTGATGGCGTCATTGATTTCAAACCGGTGTTTAAAATCCTCGACGATTTCGGCTACAAAGGCTGGATGGTGGTGGAAGCAGAGCAGGACCCGGCGCTGGCGAACCCGTTTGAATATGCAGTGAAAGCGCGCAAATATATCCGCGAAAATACCGGTTTGTAGAATTAACCCCGGTAATCTGTAGGGGTCGACCGCTTTACTGGTCGACCTTTAGCGGGCTGACCGTAAAAGAGGGTCAGCCCCTGCAGAACATGCTCTATTTCAACGTAATGGTATTGATAATGCTTTCCGCTTCGGTCTGCGCCTGCTGCTGATTATCCGCAGGCAGGGTGATTTGCAGCGTCAACAGTTTGCCATCAACTTTGCCCAGCACCACGGAAGACCATGAAGACTGGTTGTTGGCAGAGATTACGGTATCCAGCTGCTGTAGCGGCTGACCCTTGACGGTGATCGCTTTGTTAGTCACCACCTGCAGTTGGGCATCGCGGTTGCGCTGCTGCGCTTCCAGGCGGCCTGCCAGCACGTCCAGCCCTTCATTGGTGCTCTCACCATCAATCACAATAATCGCTCTCTGGCCGGATTCATCGGCGTAGACGTGCATATTATTGGCCTGAGTCCCGAGCTTGCCGCTCTTATCCGACATGCCCGGCGGCAGGGTAAAGCTCAGCTTACCGTCCATCAGAGTGACGTTCTGGGTAGACTGGCTGCTGCTGGTGCCATTGTCATCGGCAGCGTCTTTGTCTTTTTTGCCATCGCAGGCGGCCAGGCCAGCCACCAGAACTGCTATTCCGGCATATTTTAGTAAGTTACGCATCAGGGTCCCTTTTCTACAGTAGTCGCGTCTTTATCAGGCACTTATACAAGCGTATTCAGCGGCTAAAAGCAACTTAACAACGATTGCAGATCGCGTCCTAACCAAAGTTTACATGGGTACGCGCGGGCGTCCTGGCCAGACGCTTGAGCGCGGTGTTAAGCAGCACCCCATAGGCAGGCAGGAAGAACACCATGCAGATCAGCACTTTGAAGCTGTAATCCACCAGTGCGATCTCCACCCAGTGCGTGGCCATAAACGGGTCCGGGCTTTTATAGAAGGCGATAAAGAAGAATGCCAGCGTGTCGCTGATATTGCCGAGGAACATCGCGGCCGCCGGGGCCATCCACCATGCTGCTTTCTGGCGCAGGCGGTTAAAGACGTGCACGTCTAAGATCTGGCCCAGCGCGTAAGCCATAAAGCTGGCGCAGGCGATGCGGGCAACAAACAGGTTCATCTGAGACAGCGCGGCTAAGCCCTGCCATTCGCCCTGATAGAACAGTGCGGAGATAACGTAAGAGATCGCCAGCGCCGGGATCATCACCGCCAGAATAATGCGGCGTGCCAGCGGAGCGCCAAAAATACGCACGGTCAGGTCGGTAGCGAGGAAGATAAACGGGAAGCTGAAGGCACCCCAGGTGGTGTGCAGGCCAAAAATGGCCACCGGCAGCTGGACCAGGTAGTTACTGGAGGTGATCACCAGCAGGTGAAACAGGGAGAGCCAGACCAGCGCGTGGGTGCGCTGACGCGCAGTAAAAGCGATCATCGTTATCAGCCTTTTTATGTAGAAATGGGGTGAGGGAACCCATAAGAAAAATTTTAATCGTCGGTACGATTTCGCGGCATCTTACCGTTTTAGCCTGCTATTGCAATGGTTAATTTTAGCGCAAACGTTATCGTTGGATTGATCCCTTGCACGCGGTGCGGCTGGCGTTAAAATAGGCGGCAGTTTGTCATCCCAGATTGAGAATATCATGAGCGACCTCTTCGCTAATCCCGACCAGACCCTTGATGCGCTGGGCCTGCGCTGCCCGGAACCGGTAATGATGGTGCGCAAAACCGTGCGTCATATGCAGGAGGGTGAAACCCTGCTGATCATCGCCGATGACCCGGCCACTAAACGCGATATCCCCGGCTTCTGCCGTTTTATGGAACACACGCTGGTGGCCGAGAACACCGAGGCGATGCCGTATCAGTTTTTGTTGAAGAAAGGGTTATAGCCCGTATAAAACCAGGGTCGGGCATGCCCGACCCGTACGCCGATCTCCGCAGGGGTCGGGCATGCCCAACCCGTATGCCGATCTCCGCAGGGGGCGACCATGCCCGAGCCGTATGCCGATCTCCGTAGGGGTCGGGCACGCCCGACCCGTATGCCGATCTCCGTAGGGGTCGGGCATGCCCGACCCGTATGCCGATCTCCGTAGGGGTCGGGCATGCCCTACCCGTATGCCGATCTCCGCAGGGGGCGACCATTTTCCGCTCTACCCATGGCGGGCTGGCCGAAAAGGAGGGGCAGCCCCTACAGGATAGTGAAGTTGACAGCCTGTTATTTCTTGCGCAACAGTCGCAATGCGTTAGCGGTTACTAACGCGGTAGCCCCCGAATCTGCCAGAACCGCCAGCCACAGGCCGGTGATCCCCAGCAGCGTGGTCAGCAGAAAAATCCCCTTAAGCCCCAGCGCCAGCGCCACGTTCTGGCGGATATTGGCGTGGGTGGCGCGCGACAGGCGGATCATCGCCGCCAGCCCGCTAAGGCGGTTATGGGTCAGCGCCGCGTCGGCGGTCTCCAGCGCCACATCGCTGCCGCTGCCCATCGCAATGCCGATGGTCGCGGCCTTCATCGCTGGCGCATCGTTAATGCCGTCACCGACCATCGCCACCGGCTGCTTAGCGTTCAGCGCGCTGACCGCCGCCACCTTGTCTGCCGGCAGCAGCCCGGCGCGGTAGTCAATCCCCAGCTCGGCGGCAATCGCGGCGGCAGCACGCGGGTTGTCTCCGGTCAGCATCACGCCATTAATCCCCAGCGCTTGCAGCTCTGCCAGCGCGCCCCGGGCATCGGCGCGCAGCGTATCGCGCAGGGCGATAATCCCCAGCAGCTGCGCAGCGTCATGCAGCAGCACCACGGTATTGCCGGCGCTCTCCAGCTCTTCCACCACCTGCTGCTGGGGAGCGAGCAGCATTGAAGGCAGTTTAGTCGGGGAGCTAATGGAAAGTAAGCGCCCACTAACTTTTGCCTCCACGCCGCTGCCGGCCAGAGCGCGCTGATCGGTGGCTTCAGGCAATATCAGCGAGCGCCCGGCGGCGGCGGCAACAATCGCCTGCGCCAGCGGGTGTGAAGAACCCTGTTCAACCGCGGCGGCGGTGGCCAGCAGCTGGTCCTCATCACTGCCCGCCAGCGGCAGCAGCGCGGTGACCTGCGGCTTGCCCTCGGTCAGCGTGCCGGTTTTATCAAAAGCGATGGTGCGCACGCTGCCGAGGCTTTCCAGCGCGGCGCCGCCTTTAATCAGCGCACCACGGCGCGCAGCGGCGGCCAGCCCGGAAGTGATCGCGGCGGGGGTGGAGATCACCAGCGCGCAAGGGCAGCCGATCAGCAGCAGGGTCAGCCCTTTATAGATCCACGGCTGCCACGCGGCGGCAAACAGCAGCGGCGGCACGATGGCGACCAGCAGCGCCATCAGCATAATCACCGGGGTGTAGATGCGGCTAAAGCGGTCAAGGAAGCGCTCAATCGGCGCACGGCGCTCTTCGGCCTCTTCAATCAGATGCAGAATGCGGTCAATCGCGCTGTTGCCCGGCTCGGAAACCACCTGCAGCTGCACCAGACGGTCAACGCTCAGGCAACCGGCGCTGATTTTCTCGCCCTGCTGGCGCTCAACCGGGATCGACTCGCCGGTCAGGGCGCTTTCGTCGAAGCTGGCAAAGGGGCTAAGCAGGCTGGCATCGGCGGGCAGGCGCGCTCCGGCGGCCACTTCAATCACATCGCCCGGACGCAGCGCGCTGACCGCCACGCTTGCGCGCTGGCCGTTGCTGACGCGCAGGGCAACGTCCGGCTTCAGCGCCATCAGCGCCGTGACCCCTTTGCGCGCGCGACCGGCAGCGAAGGACTCCAGCCGCTCGCCGAGCATAAACAGCAGCAGCACCATCGCCGCTTCTGCGGTGGCACCGATAAACAGCGCACCAATAGCGGCCACGCTCATCAGGGTTTCAATCGAGAACGGTGACCCGCTGCGCATCAGGCGCAGCGCGCTGCGGGCAATTGGCCAGACGCCCACCAGCGTGGTGGCGATAAAGGCGAGGTTGCCGGCCGGATGGTTGAAGCTGTTAAGCAGCCAGCTGATGGCCATCAGTACGACCAGGGCTATCAGGCTGAGATTCTCCCGCCAGAAGCTGACTTCGGCTTTCGCCGCTGGGGCCGCGTCGCTGCGCTGCAGCTGGAACCCTGCGCGTGACACGGCCTGCTCGACATCGCTGCGCCTGTCGTCTGCGCAGTCGACCAGCAGCTTCTCACTGGCGAACACGACGCGTGCCTGGTGAATCCCGGGCAGCTGCCTGACGGCGGTTTCCACTTTACGCGCGCAGCTTGGGCAGTCCATCCCGCTGACCTGCCAGCTGAAACGCGTGCCGGAGCCGGGCCTGTCGCCCTCATCAAGCGGGTCAGCCCCGGTGGGACTGCAGGATGATTCGGCGCAGCAGGGCGCCTCAACGCTGGCCGCGCTGACGGAAGTGATTTTGCTGATAACGGGACGCGGGCGGGTGCTGCATCCGTGTTGTTTGCTGGCGTGGCAGTGACCACAACCGCAAGAAGAGTGCTGGTGCATAACGCCTCCTGACCGGTGACGGCGGGCTTCAGTGCCCGCCAGTCACCCATCTTACACTCTGGAGTCCACTCCAGAGTCAAGCGTCAACTCAGCTTACAGCCACAGGGAGCGCACGATCATAAAGTGACCGGCAAAGTAGCAGGCGGCAATAATCGCCCGGTCGGCGTTAAAGCGGCGACGGTAGTGGCTGATTAACCAGACAATATTGGCTAATAGCAGCAACCCGGCACCGGCGACCAGGGTAAAGCTGTAGTCGGTCGGGCGGAAGAAATATTGCTCTGCGGCCAGCCACACCATCAGTATCGTCATGCCGATAAAGGTGCAGATTGGCCAGCGCAGCTCCTCCAGCCTGCTCCACACGGTGGCGATCAGCGCCGCACCGATAATCAGCAAAGTGAGCGGGATCGGCCAGAAGAAGCTCAGCGTCATCTGGCTGGCGAAGCACAGGGTATACAGCAGGTGCGAGAGGAAAAATGCGCCAATGGCGTACAGCATGCGCTTATTGGGCAGCAGCGTCAGGGCATCCCCAACCAGCGTTGCCAGCAGGCCAAACAGGATCAGATAGTCCGTGGTTTTCAGTACCGGCGCCTGCCACGCCCATGCCAGCAGCAGCAGCAGGGTAACGGGCTTAAACACCCAGCGCTGCCACTGCGGGCCGCGGTAAGAGGCGTCGACATACAGCCAGCCGGAAAAAAGAACCGCAAGGAAAGACCAAATCATATTGTTATCCTTAGATTAAAAACTCCACAACTGACAATCAGTTTAGGTTAAGCGGGCGCGATGTGACAATGAGAGGGCTCCGGTTGTATGCTTAGCCGCACTGCTGACTTTGCCTCCAGGAGGAGGAAGAAACATGAAGCCACCTCTCATCTTTTTTATCGTGCTGGCCATTATTGCCATCTTAGCCACGCGTCAGTTTATCAAACAGCGGCGTGAAGTCGCGGTTAACGACGCTTCGCCGGTGCGCAGCCTGATTGTGGAAGTGAAAACCAAACGGGAATTTCCGGCGCCGAACCGCCGCTCGCGCCAGCGCGAGAATATTCCGGTGGAGGATATGCGCTACGAGGCGTGGTTTCATCCGCTTAATGGCGCAGGGGATTTCACGCTGGAGCTGAACCCTGGCGATTATCATCAGATTGATAAGGGCGTGAAGGGAGAGTTGAAGGTCAAAGGCACAAGATTCGTTTCGTTCAGCACCAACGCCTCTCGCTGATAAGGCGTTGATGCTTTTAAGCCAGGGGCAGCACTTACTGCTTCGGATAATTCTTCTTTTGCCACGCCAGCAGTTCGAACACGCCAAAGAAAAACACTTTGGCCTGGGTTACGCCGCTGAGCTTTTCCGCGCCGGGTGGCTGGGTAGAGCGCATCAGCACCAGCTGTAGCCCGTGCATGATCACCATGAAAAACAGCGCGACGTTGACGAAATACGTCAGCGGTTTGGGAAAAGGGTGAACCAGGTTGAGCAGTAAAAAAGCCCAGACGAACAGCATCAACACGCGGCCAGCATTAATCAACATTTGACGTTTCCTTATCATTAGCGTGGCGAATATACAGGCGGTAAGCCACCTGCCCGGCAATTTTTTCCCGGTGCAGCTGCCAGTTTACCGGCACTGGCGGCAGGCCGTGTTCCACTTCGCTCTCAACATACACCAGCGCATCATCGCTCAGCCAGCCGTTGCTTTCCAGCAGCGTGCTGGTCTGCTCCAGTAATCCCTTGCGAAACGGCGGGTCGATAAACACCAGCTGATGTGGCTCCCCTTTCTGAGCAAGGAACTGCAACGTGTTAGTGTTCACGACGCGCGCGTTCTTTGCCCCCAGCGTAGCGAGATTTTTTTCCAGCTGCTGCGCCACCGGGCGCTCCAGCTCCAGCAGGGTGGCGCTGCCTGCATGACGCGACAGCGCTTCCAGCCCGAGAGCACCGCTTCCGGCGAAGCAGTCGAGGCACTTGGCCTGCTGAATATCGGCCGCCAGCCAGTTAAACAGGGTTTCGCGCACGCGGTCGGTGGTCGGGCGCAGCCCTTCGCTGTCCGGGACCGGCAGCTTACGGCCGCGCCAAAGGCCGCCAATGATACGTATTTGCCCGGCTGCGCCGCTGCGGGGTTTCTTTGTCATCTCACTGAACTCTTAATAATTTGTTGCACAGTTTAACGGGCTAACCGGGCGGAGGAAACGTAAAAAGGGTGCTGTGATGCTCTCTGCAGAAAGTGTTAGACTAAGGGATTAATTATCAGTCTCTTTATACACCAGAATGGTTTTCCCCACGAGGAGTGTGGTTGCAACATGGCAAAGAATAAAAAACGTGGCTTTTTTTCCTGGCTGGGCCTGGGGCGTGACGAGAAAGCGCCTGAGGAAGAGGTAAAAGAAACGTTAGAACAGCAGCCCTCTGCCGATACCCCCGTTGCTGAAGACACACCGGCTGCTGAAGCAACCCCTGCCTCTGACGCGCCATCAACATCGCTAGCCGAGCCGGAACCTGCCCCTGAAAAAGTGGCAGAAGAGATTGTGGCGGTCACGCAGAGCGTGGCGGAACAGCAGGCGGAAGAAGCGCGTGTGGTTGCAGCACCGATAGCGGCTGAACCTGAGCCTGTCGTGGTGACCCCAGAACCCGAGGTGATTACTGCTGTAGAAGAAGAGATCCTGCCGGAAGAGATTGCCGCTGAAGAAGAAGAGGTGATTGACGACGCGTCGCTTGAAGCCGCCGCGCTGGCAGCGGAGCCGGTTGACGCAGCGCTGGCCGCCGAAATCATCGAAGAGAGCGCTGAAGAGGCTGAAGAGCCTGAAGAAGCTGAAGTGGTTGCAGCGGCGGTGGTCGAGCAGGAGCGCCCAGGTAAAGAGGGCTTCTTTGCCCGCCTGAAGCGCAGCCTGGTGAAGACCCGTCAAAACCTCGGTTCCGGCTTTATCAGCCTGTTCCGCGGTAAGAAAATTGACGACGACCTGTTTGAAGAGCTGGAAGAGCAGCTGCTGATTGCCGACGTCGGGATGGAAACCACCCGCCGTATTATCAGCAACCTCACCGCTCAGGCCAGCCGCAAAGAGCTGCGCGATGCCGAAGCGCTATACGGCCTGCTGAAAACCGATATGGCCGCCATCCTCTCTAAAGTGGAACAGCCACTGGATGTGAGCGGTAAAACCCCGTTTGTTATCCTGATGGTTGGCGTGAACGGCGTGGGCAAAACCACCACCATCGGCAAGCTGGCGCGTCAGTTCCAGGCCGAAGGGAAGTCGGTGATGCTGGCGGCGGGCGATACTTTCCGCGCCGCAGCGGTTGAACAGCTGCAGGTGTGGGGCCAGCGCAACAATATTCCGGTGGTCGCGCAGCATACCGGTGCGGATTCCGCGTCGGTGATTTTTGATGCCATCCAGGCGGCTAAAGCGCGCCACGTTGACGTGCTGATCGCCGATACCGCCGGGCGTCTGCAAAATAAATCACACCTGATGGAAGAGCTGAAAAAAATCACCCGCGTGATGAAGAAGCTCGACGACCAGGCGCCGCACGAGGTGATGCTGACGATTGATGCCAGCACCGGCCAGAATGCTATCAGCCAGACTAAACTGTTCCACGAGGCCGTGGGCCTGACCGGGATCACCCTCACCAAGCTGGACGGTACGGCGAAAGGTGGCGTGATCTTCTCGGTGGCGGACCAGTTCAACATTCCTATTCGCTATATCGGCGTTGGCGAAGGTATTGAAGATTTGCGATCGTTTAAGGCTGACGATTTTATTGAGGCACTTTTTGCCCGAGAGGACTAATTAGGATGATTCGCTTTGAACAAGTCAGTAAGGCTTATCTCGGCGGTCGGCAAGCGCTGCAGGGGGTAGATTTTCATCTGCGTCCCGGTGAAATGGCGTTTCTGACCGGACATTCCGGGGCAGGTAAAAGTACCTTGCTGAAGCTGATCTGTGGCATTGAGCGCCCGAGCGCCGGGCATATCTGGTTTGGCGGCCACGACATCAGCCGTCTGAAAAGCCGTGAAGTGCCGTTTTTGCGCCGCCAGATCGGGATGATCTTCCAGGATCACCATCTGCTGATGGACCGCTCAGTGTATGACAATGTGGCTATCCCGCTGATCATCGCCGGGGCGAGCGGGGAAGATATCCGCCGCCGCGTGTCGGCCGCGCTGGATAAAGTGGGCCTGCTCGACAAAGCGAAAAGTTTTCCTATCCAGCTGTCCGGCGGTGAGCAGCAGCGCGTGGGCATTGCCCGTGCGGTGGTGAACAAACCGGCGGTGCTGCTGGCGGATGAACCGACCGGTAACCTTGATGAAGCGCTGTCGGCAGGCATTCTGCGCCTGTTCGAAGAGTTTAACCGCGTCGGCGTTACCGTGCTGATGGCGACCCATGATATGGGGCTGATCGGCAGCCGTAACTATCGACTGATGACGCTCAACCAGGGACGTCTGCACGGAGGTCATCGTGGTGAATAAACGTAATCCGCGCCCGGCGGCAGCCAAAGCGGTGAAGCAGAAGCAGCCGTCAAAAAGCAAAGCGCTGAAGGGCGGCTGGCAGGAGCAGTGGCGCTATGCGATGCACGGTTCGCTGTCTGATATGTGGCGCCAGCCGCTGGCGACGCTGCTGACGGTGATGGTTATCGCTATCTCTCTGACGCTGCCGAGCGTCTGCTACATGGTCTGGAAGAACGTCAGCCAGGCCGCAGAGCAGTGGTACCCGGCCCCGCAGCTGACGGTTTACCTCAGCAAAACGCTGGATGACGACGCCGCCGAAAGCGTGGTCGCGCAGCTGAAGAAAGAAGAGGGCGTGGAAAAAGTTAACTATCTGTCGCGGGAAGAGGCGCAGGGCGAGTTCCGTAACTGGTCCGGCTTTGGCGGCGCGATGGATATGCTGGAGCAGAACCCGCTGCCGGCGGTGGCGATTATCACACCGAAGCTCAATTTCCAGAATTCCGACACCATGAACAGCCTGCGCGACCGCGTGTCGAAAGTGCAGGGCATTGATGAAGTGAAGATGGATGACAGCTGGTTTGCCCGCCTTGCGGCGCTGACCGGGCTGGTGGGCCAGGTGGCAGCGATGATTGGCGTCCTGATGATTATCGCGGTGTTCCTGGTGATCGGTAACAGCGTGCGCCTGAGCATCTTTGCGCGGCGCGACACCATCAATGTGCAGAAGCTGATCGGCGCCACCGACGGCTTTATCCTGCGGCCGTTCCTGTACGGCGGCGCGATGCTCGGCTTTGCCGGTGCGCTGCTGTCGCTGGTGCTGTCGCAGGTGCTGGTGCTGCGTCTTGAATCGGTGGTGACGCAGGTGGCTTCGGTGTTTGGCACCACCTTCGCGCTGCATGGCCTGGCGTGGGATGAGAGCCTGCTGCTGCTGTTGATTGCCGCGATGATTGGCTGGATAGCCGCGTGGCTGGCCACGGTGCAACATTTACGTCGATTTACGCCGCAGTAACCCATGTACACGTTTTTTTGATATAATCTTCCTCTGCTGCGTGAACGTTAGCCGCAGAGGAAGTTCATCAAACTGTCACTTCCCCCTGCAATTCTGGCCTCTTGTCCGCACAGCATGCTGTTTGTAAAATATCCACTGCCTGAATTGAACTTGTGGATAACTTTAGCGTCTTAATAAGTAATCGGTAACATCGTTAGCACAGATTGCGTTTGCTTCTGCTGTCCGTTCACGTAGTCTTATGGGCGGTTCACGGAATGACGCGGTAATTTGCTTAACACAGAGAGGGTTTGAATGACCAAAGATATGCAAACTTTAGCTATTGCTCCTTTAGGCAACCTGGATTCTTACATCCGGGCGGCTAATGCCTGGCCTATGCTGACGGCAGAAGAGGAAAAAGCGTTGGCTGAACGGCTGCATTACCAGGGCGATCTGGAAGCAGCAAAAACGCTGATCCTGTCTCACCTGCGCTTTGTTGTTCATGTCGCTCGTAACTATTCCGGTTACGGACTGCCGCAGGCAGACCTTATTCAGGAAGGTAACATCGGCCTGATGAAAGCCGTGCGCCGTTTCAACCCGGAAGTGGGTGTGCGCCTGGTGTCATTCGCCGTTCACTGGATCAAAGCCGAAATTCACGAATACGTGCTGCGTAACTGGCGCATCGTGAAAGTCGCCACCACCAAAGCACAGCGTAAGCTGTTCTTTAACCTGCGTAAAACTAAGCAGCGTTTAGGCTGGTTTAACCAGGACGAAGTGGAAATGGTGGCGCGTGAGCTGGGCGTCAGCAGTAAAGACGTGCGTGAAATGGAGTCGCGTATGGCGGCCCAGGACATGACCTTTGACCCAACGCCGGATGACGAAGGCGAAGGCCGCTCCATGGCGCCAATGCTTTATCTGCAGGATAAATCTTCTGACTTTGCTAACGGCATTGAAGAGGATAATTGGGAAGATCACGCCGCCGATAAGCTGAGCGATGCGATGCAGGGGCTGGATGAACGTAGCCAGCACATCATCCGCGCCCGCTGGCTGGACGATGATAACAAAACCACGCTGCAGGAGCTGGCTGACCAGTATGGCGTTTCCGCCGAGCGCGTGCGCCAGCTGGAAAAGAACGCGATGAAGAAACTGCGTCTGGCTATCGAAGCGTAACCGCAGTCGTTCAGTATTTTTTTCAGCACATTGATCAACACCGCCTGTCAGGCGGTGTTTTTGTTTGTATGGCGTTTCTGTCGTGCTGGCTTTGCGGTGCGATGCTGCCTAAAATAAAACATAAATATTTTTCAACTATCAGCAATTTTGTTCCAGGTTCTGACAGGGAGTAAGAACGTATGATGGAGGAGAAAGAGCCAAAAGAGCAGGCCACAATGCATCATCTGGATGAATTTGATGGTCTCGATATGCTTGAAGCCAGGTACTATCGTCGGCGCTTTCCGCGACACGTACATGAAACGTTCTGTATCGGCGTGATCGAAGAAGGCGCCCAACGCTTCTGGCGTGGGGGAGGGGAGCACGTTGCACCCACAGGCGATATCATTCTGGTCAATGCCGATGAAGTGCATACGGGATGTGCTGAAGTCGAGAATGGCTGGGCATATCGGGCAATATATCCTCACCCCGAACTGCTGCGCCAGATCACTGGCGATCTGAGGCATGAGCAAGGGATCATTCCGTGGTTTCCTGATGCGGTAGTGCACGATCCCGGGTTGTCCGCCCAGCTACAACTCGTCTTTAATATGTTGCCTGTTGCGGGCAATAGTCTGCTGAAAGAGTCATTACTACTCACGGCCGTCTGCTGGCTGATCATGCGCTACAGCCGTACGCCCACGTCTCCAGGTCAGTTACCCTGCGCAAAATCGATGATCCTTCAGGTCAAGGACCTGATGACTGCCTGCCCGGAGCAAAACTGGTCGTTGAAACAGCTTTCAGATCTTGTGCAGCTTAGTCCCTGGCATTTTCTGCGCCAGTTTAAGCAGGTTGTGGGAATGCCTCCGCATGGCTGGTTAATCCAGGCCAGACTTCGAAAAGCGCGTGAGCTGTTGGTTAAGGGTGAGACGATCCCCGCTGTTGCGGCACGCTGTGGTTTCTCCGATCAGAGCCATTTCACCCGTCATTTCAAAAATTCGATGGGCGTCACTCCCGGAGAGTTTATCCGCTCATTACGCTTTCCTGGCTAGTTTGGTCTCTCTTCTCCCGGCAATTTTGTTCAATATTTTAATTACCCGTTTCTCTAACCTGACGCCACGTAATTCGTAGAGAGCGGAATGGGTAAAAATGGAGACATCGCCCTGCAAATCATTTGCTGATACCAGCATGCGGAGCAACAGCGGATTCTTTCGTGGCGTGGTTAACATGCTGCCACTTTGCCTTTCCGTAGTCCCATGGGGAGTCCTGGCGGGATCGATGGCGGTGCAGTCAGGGCTGACACTGCCGCAAAGTATTGCGATGTCAGCGGTTGTTTTTGCTGGCGCGGCACAGCTCGTCACACTGGGGCTACTGCTTTCCGGGGCGAGCATTCCTACCATTATCCTCTCCGTATTTTTTATCACCTCACAGCATTTTCTTTACGGTCTGACGTTACGAGAAACGGTGTCATTTTTTCTGAAACGTTATCGATTACCGATAGGTTTCTTATTAACTGACGAGCTGTTCGCGTTGAGCTGCGCTGAAAAACAGCAGGTGGCGTTAACGCCGGGTTATCTGATCGGTGCCGGGCTGACCTTTTACCTCTGCTGGAATCTTTTTAGCCTGCTGGGCATTTTCATGGCTTCGTCTGTTCCTGATTTACAGCGTTATCACCTCGACTTCTCCATCGTGGCCACTTTTATTACCATTGTCGTGCCGATGATTAAAAATCTCAGCGTGTTATGCGGGGTGCTGGTTTCCCTGCTGTTATCGATGATACTTAGCGTGTTTCAGATTGAAGGGGCAATTGTCATTGCCGGGCTGAGCGGCATGTTGTGCTCAGTAATATATGCCCGCCTGACGAGAGGAGAAGCATGAGCTGGATACTGTTATTCACTCTGGCTGCCGTGGTGTTTTTTAACCGCTACGTCTTTCTGGAACCGAGGGTGCCTGTGCGCTTGCCCTCGTTAGTACGTGAAGCATTGAAATATTCAGCGCCCTGCCTGCTAACGGCAATATGTGGGCCGATTATTCTGCTTAACGATGGCGAAATAAGGGCGCTCACCTCCAATCCTTATTTATATGGAGCGATGGCAGGAATTGTCATTGCCCTCTTTGTGCGAAATATGATTCTGTCAGTCCTGCTATGTCTTTCCGTATTTTATCTCATTTCTTGGAGCATCGTATGACACTCAATAAAAGGAATTTTTGTCGTTCTACGCACTCTGTACAGATGCGAGATTCTTACCGCATCCTTCCTTTTCAGGGCGTCTGGACTTGGTTGACGGGGAAAGAGATTGATGGCCGTCCACAGCTATGGCAATCCCATTCTGTTGAGATGATCTGTTGGTCCCTGTCGTGGATGATAGTGGGGAGTATCATGACGTCACTGGCCTGGTTTGGCAGCCTGTCGCTGCTTGTGAAGAGCGTCATCTACATGACGGGCATCTTCTTTGTAGCTTCGGGTGCCAGATATATTGTGGCAACGATTATCCACCATGGGGTGCATGGGCATCTGTTTAACAGCCAACAGGATCCTGTGTGAAATATTATCAACGATTTTGATCGTTCAGCCTTATGATTCCTATCGTCAGTTTCATGTTTATGAGCATCATGGGGCGGCATTCTCAACGTTTGAGGACCGCGACTTAGCGGCAATTTATCAGTTGGGTTTCAAACCGGGTATAAAAGTCAGGCAGCAATATATCAATCTGTTGTTGACTTTGCTGAGCCCGAAATTTTATCTGACGTTTCTTTATGGTCGGCTGAAATCCAACCTGGTAAATTTGCCGATCTGGCGACGAGCAATGTCCCTTTGCTGGTGGGGAGTGCTAATCTGGCTGGCGTTAACTTATGGGTACGGGTTCTTCTTGTTGAATATTGTTATTCCCTACGTGTTGGTTTATCAAATTGCTTCTCTGCTGCATCTTTTAACTGAACATACCTGGTGTTTACGTCAACAGGGCGAAAGCGTGCGCGACAGTCATATTAAAAATTGTCTGGGCAGATTTTGCGGGAGTGCTTGTCCGCCAGATTTTTCCTTACGCTTTACCGCAGACTGGATACGTTGGACATTCACCCATCTGTTTTTCCATTTGCCGTGCCGGATGCTTATCGTTTAGGGCTCTCTGGTATGCCACGACTGGCATCATCGTTTTGGCAGCGTGCGGCAATGGTATGACTATGCCCGGCTACGGGAAAAACATCAGCTGAAGTTAGCAGCAGAAGATCGTAATGACTACATCGATATTTGGGGTACTCAGCACGCGTTGCATTACGTTTTTATTAAATTGAGCGAGATGGATTCAGTTAAAACCGTAAATCTGGCGTACCGGCTTAATTAATGGATATCGAAAGGCTGCATAACCCGTTCCGGGCCGAGATGGCGCAGGAGGATGTCCGGCGATTTGCTCATCTTCACCCTCAACCGATGCGCAAAGAGAGAGAGTCTGCGCCTGAAGAGCGGGCGGAAATGCCTGAGAGGGAATAACCCTCTTTCCTTTCCCTGGCGTTGTATTGTTTTGGGCCCTTGCAGGGCCCCTTTTTACATCTTTATCCATCTATTAGCTTGTCGATTAAATCCCGCTGCCTGCATAAACGCGGCTATCACCTGCTGCGCTGAACTGCCATCCTGACTCATTACCCACTGCGTAACCTGCGGGTTCTGCGCCATCACTTCCTGCACCAGATAGAGACCCACCCCGCGCCGCCGCGTCACCTCGCGTACCTCAAGCTGCTGCATCTCTCCTGCGCTGCCGCTGAGGGTCACGCGCACTGCCGCCAGCAGACGATCGTTAAAACGCGCCGCGTACAGCTGCTTTGCCTCATTCAGTTCGCTTTCCAGCGCCGCGATATTCGCCTGAGGCCAGATTTTTTTTACGTCGCTGCGATCCTGCTCAGACAACTGTTGCAGGCGGATGATAGTCAGTTTCATCAGAATAACCCGGTCATGAGAAAGGCATATTGTAGCGAAGTTGACCATACTATAGCGTGTTAGTTTTTCTGTACGAAAACGAGGCGATGTGCGGGCGTTTCAAATGGTTTACCGAGTAAACCGTTATTCTCTGTGCAGAAAGCCAGCATAATGCGCTGGCTAGTTGGTGAATTTGCCACCGTTGCTGTTAGTGGATTGTCCTGCGGCACCCGCTATTTACTGAATCTGTCAGTTGATTTACAGCAGAATATTCCTGTTTAATAACCTGAAAATTAAAGCCTTATTGATAAAAACTGTCGGGAATTATGCTAACTCGTTCAAAGGCAAAGCGTTTATCGCTATTCACCGACAAATAAATAGCAAGCAATCACAACAGATGGGGTAGTCAGGATGAAGATCAGTAAAGGTAAAGCGCTGTTAGCTGGCTGTATGGCTCTGGCAATGAGCGGTGCAGCAGTAGCAAAAGATATTAAAGTCGCGGTAGTAGGCGCCATGTCCGGCCCGGTTGCCCAGTACGGTGATATGCAGTGGACCGGCGCTCAGCAGGCGATCGCAGACATTAACGCCAAAGGCGGCATTAACGGCGACAAGCTGGTCGCGGTGAAATATGACGACGTGTGCGATCCAAAACAGGCGGTTGCGGTTGCTAACAAAGTGATCAACGACGGCATCCGTTACGTGATCGGCCACCTGTGCTCCTCTTCGACTCAGCCCGCTTCCGACATCTATGAAGATGAAGGCGTGCTGATGATTACGCCAGCAGCAACGGCTCCTGACCTGACTTCCCGCGGCTACAAGCTGATTATGCGCACCACTGGCCTCGACTCTGACCAGGGCCCGACTGCGGCAAAATACATTCTGAATGAAGTGAAACCCCAGCGCATCGCCGTGATCCACGACAAGCAGCAGTACGGTGAAGGCCTGGCGCGCTCCGTGCAGGAGAGCCTGAAAAAAGGCGGCGGCAACGTGGTGATGTTTGAAGGGATCACCGCGGGTGATAAAGACTTCTCTACCCTGGTGGCTCGCCTGAAGAAAGAGAACGTCGACTTTGTGTACTTCGGTGGCTACCACCCGGAAATGGGCCAGATCCTGCGCCAGGCGCGTGCGGCCGGTCTGAAAACGCAGTTCATGGGTCCTGAAGGCGTAGGCAACGCTTCTCTGTCTAATATTGCCGGTGCAGCCTCTGAAGGCATGCTGGTGACGCTGCCAAAACGCTACGACCAGGTCCCGGCTAACAAACCGGTGGTTGACGCGCTGAAAGCGAAAAAACAGGATGCAACCGGTCCCTTCGTCTGGACTACCTATGCCGCACTGCAATCCCTGGCCGCGGGCATGGAGCGCAGCAAAAGTGAAGAGCCAGACGCTATCGTTAAAAACCTGAAAGAGGGTGCGCCGGTGCCAACCGTGATGGGTGACCTGAGCTGGGATCAGAAGGGCGACCTGAAAGGCTTCGAGTTCGGCGTATTTAAATGGCACGCTGATGGTTCATCAACCGCCGTTAAATAAATCGGGCTTTTGGGATAATGACGCCTGGTGATGTATGCCAGGCGTCATTGTCTTCAGTGTGGGTTGATTCGTAAGGTATTAAGGTATGTCCGAGCAGTTTCTTTACTTCCTGCAGCAAATGTTCAACGGCGTCACGTTGGGCAGCACTTATGCGCTGATCGCCATCGGTTACACCATGGTGTACGGCATCATCGGCATGATCAACTTCGCCCACGGTGAAGTGTATATGATCGGCAGCTACGTCTCGTTTATCGTTATTGCGGCGCTGATGATGATGGGCATTGATACCAGCTGGCTGCTGATTGGCTGCGGCTTCGTGGTTGCGGTGGTGATCGCCTCCTGCTACGGCTGGAGCATTGAACGCGTGGCGTATAAGCCCGTGCGTTCCTCTAAACGGCTGATTGCCCTGATCTCGGCGATCGGCATGTCGATATTCCTGCAAAACTACGTCAGCCTGACCCAGGGATCGCGTGACGTGGCGCTGCCAAACCTGGTCACCGGCCAGTGGACGCTGGGCGTCAGCAATGGCTTCGCGGCGACCATCTCCACCATGCAGATTGTGATCTGGGTCGTGACGTTCCTGTCGATGCTGGCCCTGACGCTGTTTATCCGCTATTCACGCATGGGCCGCGCCTGCCGCGCCTGCGCGGAAGATCTGAAAATGGCCAGCCTGCTGGGGATTAACACCGACCGCGTTATCTCGCTGACTTTCGTCATTGGTGCAGCGATGGCGGCAGTGGCAGGCGTGCTGCTGGGCCAGTTCTACGGCGTGATCAACCCGTACATCGGCTTTATGGCCGGGATGAAAGCCTTCACCGCGGCCGTTCTCGGCGGTATCGGCAGCATTCCGGGTGCAATGCTGGGCGGTCTGATCCTCGGTATTGCTGAAGCGCTGACCTCGGCGTATCTCAGCACCGAATACAAAGACGTGGTGTCGTTTGCGCTGCTGATTGTGGTGCTGCTGGTGATGCCAACCGGCATTCTTGGCCGCCCGGAGGTTGAGAAAGTATGAAGAAGCTCAACCTGCTTAACGCCCTCGTTTCCTCGCTGATGTTGCTGGTGCTGGCGGCGTTCTTTATGGGGATGCGCCTGAATCTCGACGGCACGCATCTGGTGGTGAATAACGCCGGAAGCGTGCGCTGGAACTGGATTGCGCTCGGCTGCGGCGTGGTGTTTCTGTTCCAGCTGCTGCGCCCGCTGCTGACCAGCGGCCTGAAAAAAGTCTCCGGCCCGGCATTTGTGCTGCCGGGCATTGATGGCTCAACCGTTAAGCAGAAGCTGTTCCTGCTGGTGCTGATCGTCGCGGCGGCGGTGTGGCCATTTCTGGTTTCACGCGGCACGGTGGATATCGCTACCCTGACGCTGATCTACGTGATGCTGGGCCTCGGCCTCAACGTGGTCGTCGGCCTGTCCGGCCTGCTGGTGCTGGGTTACGGCGGCTTCTACGCCATCGGCGCCTATACCTTCGCGCTGCTCAACCACTATTACGACCTCGGCTTCTGGCAGAGCCTGCCGCTGGCGGGCCTGGTGGCGGCGGCGTTTGGCCTGCTGCTCGGCTTCCCGGTGCTGCGCCTGCGCGGAGACTACCTGGCGATTGTCACGCTCGGCTTCGGCGAGATCGTGCGTATCCTGCTGCTGAACAACACCGAAATCACCGGTGGCCCGAACGGTATCAGCCAGATCCCAAAACCGACCTTCTTTGGCCTGGAGTTTGGCCGCAGCGTGCGCGACGGCGGTTGGGGCACCTTCCACGACTTCTTCGGGCTGAAGTATGACCCAAGCGACCGTATTATTTTCCTCTACCTGGTGGCGCTGCTGCTGGTGGTGATCACCCTGTTTGTGATTAACCGCCTGCTGCGCATGCCGCTGGGCCGCGCGTGGGAAGCGCTGCGTGAAGATGAGATCGCCTGCCGCTCGCTGGGCCTCAGCCCGACGCGCATCAAGCTGACCGCTTTCACCATCAGCGCCGCGTTTGCCGGTTTTGCCGGCTGCCTGTTCGCCGCGCGCCAGGGCTTTGTCAGCCCGGAATCCTTCACCTTTGCCGAATCGGCGTTTGTGCTGGCGATTGTGGTGCTGGGCGGAATGGGGTCGCAGTTTGCAGTGATCCTCGCCGCTATCCTGCTGGTGGTGTCGCGTGAGCTGATGCGCGATCTGAACGAATACAGCATGCTGGTGCTCGGTGGCTTAATGGTATTGATGATGATCTGGCGCCCGCAGGGCTTACTGCCGATGAAGCGCCCGCATCTGAAGTTGAAAAGCGTAGAAAAAGGAGAGCAGGCATGACTCAGCCTTTGTTAGCAGTCAATGGCCTGATGATGCGCTTCGGCGGCCTGCTGGCGGTCAACAATGTTGAACTGGAGCTGCGCCCGCAGGAGATTGTCTCCCTGATTGGCCCTAACGGTGCCGGGAAAACCACGGTGTTTAACTGCCTGACCGGCTTCTACCGCCCGACGGGCGGTTCGATCAAGCTGGGTGACCAGCAGCTGGCGGGCCTGCCGGGGCAGAAGATTGCGCGTATGGGCATTGTGCGTACTTTCCAGCACGTGCGCCTGTTCCGCGAAATGACGGTGATTGAGAACCTGCTGGTGGCCCAGCATCAGCACCTGAAAAGCGGCGTCTTCTCCGGCCTGCTGAAAACCCCGGCCTTCCGTAAAGCGGAAAGCGAAGCGCTGGATCGTGCGGCAACCTGGCTGGAACGCGTCGGCCTGCTCTCCCTGGCCAATCGCCAGGCGGGTAATCTTGCCTATGGCCAGCAGCGCCGCCTGGAGATCGCCCGCTGCATGGTGACCCGCCCGGAAATCCTGATGCTGGATGAACCGGCGGCCGGTCTGAACCCGAAAGAGACGCACGAGCTGGATGAACTGATCGCCGAGCTACGCAGTCAGCACAACGTCTCGGTACTGTTGATTGAGCACGATATGAAACTGGTAATGGGCATTTCCGACCGCATTTACGTGGTCAATCAGGGTACGCCGTTGGCAAACGGCACGCCAGACGAGATCCGCAACAACCCGGATGTGATCCGCGCTTACCTTGGGGAGGCCTAAGATGACTCAGGCTATGCTATCCCTGAATAACGTCAGTGCGCACTACGGTAAAATCCAGGCGCTGCACAACGTCAGTCTGCACATCAATCAGGGCGAAATCGTTACCCTGATTGGCGCCAACGGGGCGGGTAAAACCACCCTCCTCGGCACGCTGTGCGGGGAACCTCGCGCCAGCGAAGGCTCGATTGTCTTCGACGGCAAGGCGATCACCGACTGGCAGACGGCGCGTATTATGCGTGAAGCGATTGCCATCGTGCCGGAGGGCCGCCGCGTCTTCTCACGCATGTCGGTAGAGGAGAACCTGGCGATGGGCGGCTTCTTTGCCGAGCGCCAGCAGTATCAGCAGCGTATCAAGCGCGTGTACGAGCTGTTCCCGCGCCTGTATGAGCGCCGCGTGCAGCGCGCCGGCACCATGTCCGGTGGCGAGCAGCAGATGCTGGCGATTGGCCGCGCGCTGATGAGCCAGCCGCGCCTGCTGCTGCTGGATGAGCCGTCGCTCGGCCTGGCCCCGATTATCATCCAGCAGATCTTCGACACCATTGAGCAGCTGCGTCAGGAAGGCATGACGATTTTCCTCGTCGAGCAGAATGCCAACCAGGCGCTCAAACTGGCCGACCGTGGCTATGTGCTCGAAAACGGTCACGTGGTGCTGGAAGATAGCGGTGCTGCGCTGCTGGCGAATGAAGCGGTAAGAAGCGCCTATCTGGGCGGTTAAATCCGGATCGGGCATGCCCGATCCCTACGAGTAACGTCGGGGCGAGGCATGCCTCGCCCGTTTCGAACCCTCTGTCACCTTGCTGTCACCCCTCCGTCATAACGCCGTTATTTTTCTGTCATTTTTGCGTGTCATGTTACCTCCCGACTACAACAATGCGCGATAGCGCGCTTTACAACACCGGGCACAGGTAATCGACATGTCATCATTCGCATTTCGCCGTAACGCAGTAAGCGTGGTACTGGGACTGACTCTGAGCGCGAATGCGCTGGCCGCCACCGAAATCCCTTTCTGGCACTCAATGGAAGGCGAGCTGGGCGTGGAAGTGAACTCGCTGGCGACGCGCTTCAACGCTGAACACCCCGATTACAAAATCGTGCCGACCTATAAAGGCAACTACGAGCAGAGCCTGGCCGCCGGGATTGCTGCGGTGCGCACCGGTAAAGCGCCGGCGATTTTGCAGGTGTATGAAGTCGGTACGGCAACCATGATGTCGTCAAAGGCGATCGTGCCGGTGAATGAAGTGTTTAAAACGGCCGGGATCGCGATGGATGCCCAGCAGTTCGTTCCGGCGGTGGCAGGTTACTACAGCGACGCAAAAGGTCAGCTGATCTCCCAGCCGTTTAACAGCTCCACCCCGGTGCTGTACTACAACAAAGACGCGTTTAAAAAAGCCGGATTGGACCCGGAGCAGCCGCCAAAAACCTGGCAGGAACTGGCGAAAGATACCGCCGCCCTGCGTAAAGCGGGCATGAGCTGCGGCTATGCCAGCGGCTGGCAGGGCTGGATCCAGATTGAGAACTTCAGCGCCTGGCACGGTCTGCCGGTCGCCAGCAAAAACAACGGCTTCGACGGCACCGATGCGGTACTGGAGTTCAACAAGCCGGTGCAGGTGCGCCACATCCAGATGCTGGAAGATCTCAACAAAAAGGGCGATTTCACCTACTTCGGGCGTAAAGATGAACCCACCGCCAAGTTCTATAACGGCGACTGTGGCATCACCACCGCCTCTTCCGGCTCGCTGGCCGACATTCGCAAATACGCCAAATTCAACTTCGGCGTTGGCATGATGCCGTATGACGAGACCGTGCCGAACGCGCCGCAGAACGCCATCATCGGCGGTGCCAGCCTGTGGGTAATGAAAGGCAAAGATGCCGATACCTACAAGGGCGTGGCCGAGTTTATGCAGTTCCTGGCAAAACCAGAAATTGCCGCCGAATGGCACCAGAAAACCGGCTACCTGCCTATCACCACTGCCGCTTATCAGCTCACCAAACAGCAGGGCTTCTACGACAAAAATCCCGGCGCGGATATCGCCACCCGCCAGATGCTGAACAAAGATCCGCTGCCGTTTACCAAAGGAATGCGCCTCGGCAATATGCCTCAAATCCGTACCATCGTCGACGAAGAGCTGGAAGGCGTATGGACCGGGAAGCAGTCACCGCAGGCGGCACTGGATAGCGCCGTGAAGCGCGGTAACGAACTGCTGCGCCGTTTCGAACAGCAAACCCGTTAGGGTATGCCATAGGGGCGGATTAACAATCCGCTCGCCATGAGAAAAGTGAGGAGGGGCGGATCGACGATGCGCCCGCCCGGGCCGACCAGAACCACGGTCGGCCGCTACGCATTGAGATGAGATGGTTGCCATGTCCCAACCCCGCCCCGTATTCCGCACCAGCGCGCTGCCCTATCTGCTCATGCTGCCGCAGCTGCTGATCACCGCCATCTTCTTTATCTGGCCCGCTGGCGAAGCGCTCTGGTACTCGTTGCAGAGTATCGACCCGTTTGGCATCTCCAGCACTTTCGTCGGGCTGGATAACTTTAAACGGCTGTTTGCCGATAGCTACTACCTCGACTCTTTCTGGACCACGCTGAAGTTCAGCGGTCTGGTCACCGTTTGCGGCATGACGTTCTCGCTGCTGCTGGCGGCGCTGGTGGACTACATTGTCCGCCTGAAAAAGCTCTATCAGACGCTGCTGCTGCTGCCCTACGCGGTCGCCCCGGTGGTGGCTGCCGTGCTGTGGATGTTCCTGTTTAACCCGGGCCTTGGCCTGTTCAGCCACCTGCTGAACCAGTGGGGCTACAGCTGGAACTACGCGCAGAACAGCGGCCAGGCGATGTTTCTCATCGTACTGTCCTCAATCTGGCAGCAGATGAGCTATAACTTCCTGTTCTTCTTTGCCGCGCTACAGTCGATCCCGAAATCGCTGGTGGAAGCCGCCGCCATTGACGGGGCCGGTCCGGTGCGCCGCTTCTTCAGCCTGGCGCTGCCGCTGATCACCCCGGTCAGCTTCTTCCTGCTGGTGGTGAACCTGGTGTATGCCTTCTTCGATACCTTCCCGGTGATCGACGCTGCCACCGGCGGCGGCCCGGTGCAGGCCACCACGACGCTTATCTATAAAATCTATCGCGAAGGCTTTGCCGGTCTGGATCTCTCCTCCTCGGCTGCACAGTCGGTGGTACTGATGCTGCTGGTGATTGGCCTGACCGTGATCCAGTTCCGCTTCGTCGAACGCAAGGTGCGCTACCAATGATTGAAAACCGACGCGGGCTGGATATCTTCAGCCATACGCTACTGATCCTCGGCATCCTGACCATTCTGTTCCCGCTGTACGTGGCGTTTGTCGCCGCGACGCTGGATAACAAGGCGGTGTATCAGGTGCCGATGACGCTAATCCCCGGCAGCCATCTGTGGGAGAACGTGCGCAATATCTGGCTCAACGGAGTGAACGGCAGCGGCCCGGCCTTCAGCCTGATGATGCTCAACAGCCTGATTATGGCGCTGTGCATTACGGTGGGGAAAATCAGCGTGTCGATGCTGTCGGCGTTCGCGCTGGTGTGGTACCGCTTCCCGCTGCGCAATCTGTTCTTCTGGATGATTTTTATCACCCTGATGCTGCCGGTTGAGGTGCGTATTTTCCCCACGGTGCAGGTGATTGCCGACCTGAACCTGCTCGACAGCTACAGCGGGTTAACCCTGCCGCTGATGGCTTCCGCCACCGCCACCTTCCTGTTTCGCCAGTTCTTTATGTCGCTGCCGGATGAGCTGATGGAGGCGGCGCGCATTGACGGTGCCAGCCCAATGCGCTTCTTCCGCGATATCGTGCTGCCGCTGTCGAAAACCAATCTGGCGGCGCTGTTCGTGATTACCTTTATCTATGGCTGGAACCAGTACCTGTGGCCGCTGCTCATCATCAATGATGCTTCGCTCGGTACGGCGGTCGCGGGGATCAAAAGCATGATCTCCACCAGCGGATCCCCCACCCAGTGGAATGAAGTGATGGCGGCGATGCTGCTGACGCTGGTCCCGCCGGTGGTGATTGTTTTAGTGATGCAGCGCGCCTTTGTGCGCGGTCTGGTTGAGAGCGAGAAATAGTGATGGCAGGTGTACGACTTCAGGCAGTAACCAAATCCTACGACGGTAAAAACCAGATTATTCAGCCGCTGGACGTGTCGATCCGCGATGGTGAGTTTATGGTAATGGTCGGGCCATCCGGCTGTGGAAAATCCACGCTGCTGCGCATGGTGGCCGGGCTGGAGCGGGTCACCAGCGGCGATATCTGGATTGATACGCGGCGCGTGACCGAAGAGGAGCCGAAGGATCGCGGCATTGCCATGGTGTTCCAGAACTATGCCCTCTACCCACATATGAGCGTGGAGGAGAACATGGCGTGGGGCCTGAAAATTCGCGGCATGGGCAAAGAGCAGATCCGCCAGCGGGTGCTGGAGGCGGCGCGCAGCCTGGAACTGGAAGCGCTGCTTAAGCGCCGCCCGCGTGAACTGTCCGGCGGCCAGCGGCAGCGCGTGGCGATGGGGCGCGCCATTGTGCGTGAGCCCGCGCTGTTCCTGTTCGATGAGCCGCTGTCGAACCTTGATGCCCGCCTGCGCGTGCAGATGCGCCTTGAGCTGCAGCAGTTACACCGCCGCCTGAACACCACCAGCCTGTACGTGACGCACGATCAGGTCGAGGCGATGACGCTGGCGCAGCGCGTGATGGTGATGAACAAAGGCGTGCTGGAGCAGCTCGGCACCCCGGAGGAGATTTACCAGCGCCCGGCCACGCGTTTCGTCGCCAGCTTTATTGGCGCCCCGGCGATGAACCTGCTGGACGGCCAGCTCAATGATGACGGCTCGCGCTTTATCCTCGCGGATACCCTGGCGCTGCCGCTGAGGGCGCCGAAGGCAAAATGGGCCGCGCGCACGTTGACGCTGGGCATCCGTCCGGAGCATATTGAGCTCTCCTCTCAGCAGGACGGCGGCATTCCGCTGGTGGTGGAGACGCTGGAGATGCTGGGGGCCGACAATCTCGCCCACGGGCACTGGGGAAAAAATAAGCTGGTGGTGCGCCTGCCGCACTCGGTGCGCCCGCAGATGGGCAGCACGCTGTGGTTGCAGCTTCCCGCTGCCGCGCTACACTTTTTTGACCATAACGGACAACGGACCGAATAATGACCCACAGCTGGCCATATCCGCCGATCGTCGCCCATCGCGGCGGCGGGAAACTGGCACCGGAAAATACCCTTGCCGCCATTGATGTTGGCGCGCAGCACGGGCATCGCATGATTGAGTTTGACGCCAAACTGTCGCAGGACGGCGCCATCTTCCTGCTGCACGATGATACCCTGGACCGCACCAGCAACGGCTGGGGCGTGGCGGGCGATCAGCCGTGGGACAAGCTGGTAACGCTGGATGCCGGCGGCTGGTTTGGCAGCGCGTTCAGCGATGAACGCCTGCCGCTGCTGGCGGAAGTCGCCGCCCGCTGCCGCCAGCATCGCCTGATGGCCAATATCGAAATTAAGCCGACTCACGGAGCGGAGGTGGCAACCGGGCGCGCTATCGCGCTGGCCGCCCGCGTGATGTGGCAGGGCCAGGTCGCGCCGCTGCTGTCGTCGTTCTCGTACTCTGCGCTGGAAGCGGCACAGCAGGCGGCCCCGGAGCTGCCGCGCGGGCTGCTGCTCGACAGCTGGGATGAGAACTGGCAGGCGATGACGCGCGCGTTAGGCTGCGTGTCGATCCATCTGAATCACAAAGTGCTCGACCCGGAGCGCGTGGCGCTGCTGAAGCAGGCCGGGCTGCGTATTCTGGTGTATACGGTGAATAAGCCAGAGCGGGCGCGGGAGTTACTACAGTGGGGCGTGGATGCGATCTGCACCGACCGCATTGATATTATCGGGCCGGATTTTCGTTAATTAAACCGCGATCGCCTGGTGATAACGGGCGGACCCAAACTGCGGTCCGCCCCTACTGTAGGGGTCGACCTTTTTTCCCGGTCGGCCCTTAGGTTGGCCGGATTAATTCTGCTGGGTCTGCTGCAGCTGACCGTTGTTATTGGTGCGCTGCGTGGCACTGTCGCGCTGCTCCTGAATTTTTCGCTGTAAATCCTGCTGCTGACGCTGCTGATCCTGTTGCAGCTTCAGCTTCTGCTGCGACTGCTGATTCTGCATGTTTTGCTGTAAGCGCTGCGTGCTCGGATTGTAGTTTGAAGACTGCGGGTTATTCGGATTATTGTTGTTGCTGTTATTCAACATGTTCGCCATGCCGCTCAGCGGCAGCAGGGCAGCAAAAACAACCAGCCATTTGGTTTTGATTTTCATGTTACGTCCTCCGTGTTCCTGCCATAAGTCTATGTTATCTGCCAGGCCTGTACCCCAGGAGTGCTCCTGAATTGCGCTATCGTTCGCCTTTTGCGCAATTTTGTGCATATTTATCAATGGCAAACACAACGTAAATAAACTTAAAGGATGTAACAATGATAACAAAAGGTACTGTGCAGCGCCTGTCGTGGTCGCTGTTAGCCGCTTTACTGGTGTGGCAGGGGGCGGGTGCCGCTCCAGCCGCACCGCCGGTCTCCTATGGCGTAGGCGCTGATACTTTCCATCCGGTCACGGCTCAGCACGGCATGGTCGCCTCGGTGGATGCCACCGCAACGGAAGTGGGGGTGAAAATTCTTCAGCAGGGCGGTAACGCGGTGGATGCCGCGGTCGCCGTGGGTTACGCGCTGGCGGTGACGCATCCACAGGCCGGTAATCTCGGTGGCGGCGGCTTTATGCTGTTGCGCACCGCCTCCGGCCAGACTACCTCGATTGATTTTCGCGAAATGGCCCCGGTGCGCGCCAGCCGCGATATGTTCCTTGACGCTGCAGGTAATGCCGACAGCAAAAAATCGCTGATCTCCCACCTGGCGTCCGGCGTTCCCGGAACCGTGGCGGGCTTTGCGCTGGCGAATAAAAAGTACGGCACGCTGCCGCTCAGCACGCTGATCCAACCGGCGCTGGAGCTGGCGCGCAAGGGCATTGTGGTTAACGAAGCGCTGGCCGATGACCTGAAGATCTACGGCAGTGAGGTTTTGCCAGCCCACCCGAACAGTAAAGCAATCTTCTATAAAGCCGACGGTAAGCCGTACCAGCAGGGCGATAAGCTGGTGCAGCGCAACCTGGCGCACAGCCTGGAGCTGATTGCGAAGCAGGGGCCGGATGCGTTCTACAAAGGGCAGATTGCCGATGAGATCGCCTCTGAGATGGCGCAGCACGGCGGGCTGATCGACAAGCGCGACCTCGCCAACTATCGGGCAATTGAGCGCAAGCCGGTGAGCGGCAGCTACCGCGGCTATGAGGTCTTCTCCATGCCACCGCCATCCTCCGGCGGTATTCATATCGTGCAGATCCTCAATATCCTGGAAAACTTCGATCTGGCAAAAATGGGCTTTGGCAGCGCTGATGCCATGCAGGTGATGGCCGAGGCGGAGAAATATGCCTATGCCGACCGCTCGGAATATCTCGGCGATCCAGATTTCGTTAAGGTGCCGTGGCAGGCGCTGACCAGCAAAGCCTACGCCAAATCACTGGCCGAACAGATCGATGTGGCCAAAGCGCGGCCGTCATCCGAGATCAAACCGGGCAAGCTGGCGCCCTATGAAAGTAATCAGACCACGCATTTCTCGGTGGTGGATAAAGACGGCAATGCGGTCGCGGTGACCTACACGCTGAACACCACCTTTGGCAGCGGTATTGTGGCCGGCAACAGCGGCATTCTGATGAATAACGAGATGGATGACTTCTCCGCCAAGCCGGGCACGCCCAACGTTTACGGTCTGGTCGGCGGGGAAGCGAATGCGGTGCAGCCGTATAAGCGCCCACTGTCGTCAATGTCGCCGACTATCGTTGCGAAAGACGGTAAAACCTGGCTGGTGACGGGTAGCCCGGGCGGCAGCCGTATTATCACTACCGTACTGCAAATGGTGGTGAACAGCGTTGATTTCGGGATGAACGTGGCTGAAGCCACTAACGCGCCGCGCTTCCACCATCAGTGGCTGCCCGACCAGCTGCGCGTCGAGAAGGGCTTCAGCCCGGATACGCTGAAGCTGCTGGGTGAGAAGGGGCAGAATGTGAAGGTGATGCCTGCGATGGGTAGCACACAGAGCATTATGCTGGGGCCGGACGGTATGCGTTACGGTGCGTCCGATCCGCGCACCATCGATGATCTAACCGCCGGGTATTGATGCGATGCGGGCGAGGCCGATCTGAGGTAGGGGGCGACCCTTTTTTCCAGTCGCCCCGTGCCGGTGATTTCCCACAAGGGCATTACGCTTCCCGTTTCTGCTGGTGCTCTTGCAGCCGTTGATTAAACAGCTTCGGTGCCCAACTCTCGCGCAGTGCCTGCAGCAGCAGCGACTGCTGAGTCTGAGGCACCAGCCCCCCCACCGGCGGGTCGGTATCCAGATTGGTTGGGAACGAATAGCCCTCCGCCGCCGCGGCAATCACCGCATTGATCCGCTCCTCGGACATTCTGCGCAGGCGCAGCGCCGGGTAAATATGCTGTAGCACCTTAATATGGTTCACTTTCTCCATCGTTTTGCCAAAGGATGAAGAGACCTGCAGCAGGTTTGCGGTGCGGATATGGTCGTGGGTATGGTTACTGCCCGCCGCATGGAACAGTGCCGGATTGAAGAACAGCCCGTCCCCCTTCTCCAGCGGCAGCTGGATGGCATTGCGCTGGAAATAGTCGATAAACTTCTCATCGCGCCAGGCCAGATAGCCCGCCTGATACTGATGCGACCACGGCAGCAGCTGCGTCGGGCCGGACTCCACCGGCATATCGCTGTGTGCCACCGCGCCCTGAAGCGTCAGGTACTGCGAGAGGATCTGCAGCGGCAGTGGGAAGCGTTCCACCACCTCATTGCTTTGAAAGCCGAGATGATAATCACGGTGCGGCTGCTGGGCTTTGCCGCCGGGGCGCACCTGATTGACCTGCGCGGTCATCTCATAACCCGGGCCGACCCAGCTTTCGCAGATCAGCGCCAGCAGCGGGTTACAGTAGTAGTCAATAAACGCATCGGCATCGCGCTCGGCGACTTTCTGCAGAGCATTCCAGATGCGCCCGTTATTGCCTGCCGCCGCAAAATGGTCCCCGCCGCTGCCGCTTTCAGACTCACTGAGCAGGATCTGCTCGAACAGCGCGCTGTTGCGATCCACCGTCGGGAGATCGCTGAACAGCCCTTTAACCACGAAGACGCCCGGCCCGGAGGACAGGGCGCGGTGCAGTTCGCTCAGCACCGTTTGCCGGTGCTCGGCGGCGGCTTTGGTCAAATCCTCGCGCTGGTAGATCAGCACATCCAGCTCGGCCTTCCGCGCCAGCGGGAAATCTTTCAGCGGGGTGGTCTGCTCGCAGACAATGGCGAAATCATCAACCGATAACTGTTCTTTAGTCAGATAGAGACTGTTCATCACAGGTTCCTCACAGGGCCAGTTTATTCTGGGGTTTTGCCGCGCCGTCATCGCTACAGCCGACGACGTTTTGATCGAAGTCGACGATCGCACCGGTCATCATTCCCGACTCTTCGGACAGCAGGAATGCCACGCTGCGCGCCACCTCCTGCGGTTTGAGAAGGCGACCAAACGGCTGCTCACGCTCGGCTTTCTCCAGCCAGTCCTCGCTGGCGTTGTGATACTGCTTCTGGATCTGATCTTCGTGCGGCGTATCCATCCAGCCGATGTTCAGGCCGTTGACGCGAATGCGGTTGCGCATCGCGCTGAAGGCGACGTTTTTCGTCAGGGTAACCAGCGCACCTTTGGAGGCGGCATAAGGCGTGAGGAAGCTCTGCCCACCGTGGGAGCTCATAGTGATGATATTGACGATGCTGCCTGCAACGTGGTTGGCAATCATCAACCTGATGGCCGCCTGCATCAGAAAGAACGGCGCGCGGACGTTAACGGCGAAGATGGCGTCAAAAAGCTGCGGCGTGGTGTCGAGTATGGTGCCGCGGTCGGACATCCCCGCGCAGTTAACCAGCCCGTGCAGCGTGCCAAAACGGCTCTCCGCTTCGGCGATCACCCGTTCACAGCAGGCCGGGTCGCTAAAATCGGCGGCGACAAACCAGGCTTCACAGCCCGCAGCGCGCAGCTTATCGACCTGCGCGGCACCGGCCTGCTGGTTGCGCCCGCAGATCACCAGACCGCGTGCGCCGCGCTCGGCCAGTAATAAAGAGACGGCTGCGCCCAGCCCCTGATTACCGCCGGTGACCACGAAAACCTTGTCACGAAACTGCTCGTTGAATTGTATGCTCATGATGATGCCTTGCTGGTCTGTTTAAGGGTGTAGGGTATGTGTGAATTGCCTTGACTCACCCCCACCTTAGCACCAACATTTTGTTAACAATATGCGCAGGTGACCTCAAAAAGACCTCAAAAAAGAGCCGTTCAGACGTTTGGCCAACGGCCTATGCCCCTTAGCGATTTTCCCGACATATCACCGCCATTAGCACGATTGAATTTCGTAACTTCCCCTTTTTCACGTAAATTACAGCATTCAGAAACCCTTCTGATCCTGCACGATGGATGTGCAGAGAGACTTATCGCGACAAGGATCGTAATGAAATATCTCTCACACTTCTGGGGCATTGCAGCCGCGCTGCTGTTGCAGGCTTCATCCGTATCGGCTGACAGCATGTATGCACCGTCGCCCGTTCCTCTGCTGACGGTGAGCGTTCGATCTGATGCGCTGATCGTGCCCGTGACTATTGCTGGCAAGCAGTACTCTTTTTTACTGGATACCGGCGCCGCGATGATGGTGATTGATAACCGTCTCGCCAGCGATATCACCAGCAAAACGCCCGACGACCTCCTGCCGGAGCTGGCTAAAAAAATCCTGAGCACCGGCATCAATACTTCAGGCGGTATGCTGAGAGGCGAGTCAATACGTTTCTGGCAGCCGCTGGCGCTGGCGATTGGCAATGAGGTGGTGCCCGCCAGCGATCCCTGGGTGGGTGCCGATCTCAGCGCGTTCACCCAGAACAGCGGGATGCAGATTGATGGCATCATTGGGCAGGACCTCTACCGCCAGTTCAACTGGGCAGTGGATAACCGCAATCATCAGCTGACGGTCTGGAAGCACCCGCTCACTGTCCGCAATTACCAGGCCTGCGTACCCTATCGCGATGCCTGGGATTTTGGCCCCGAACTGATGCTGGACTATCACGATCGCCCGCTGTATATGGCGTTGAACACCGGGGCGGCCTGGAGCACGATTGGTGAGGAGATCGTCCACGCCAGCCGTGGCCATTTCGGCAGCGCGATCCTGACCGGCATTACCCAACCGGTTATCACGCTGAACGGAATAGAACGCAGCGATGCTTATCTGCTGGGCGGGATTCAGTTTGATCGGCTGCCGCTGGGGAAGCTGCTGGCGATTGAAGATAAACGGGGCAACTACGGGCTGGGCATGAACTTTCTGCAGCGCTTTGATGACTATCTGTTGGCCCCGGACAAAATGCTGTTGTGCTATAACCAGCAGCACTTTACCCGTGATGAGGCGGCCCCGCTGCGCACCCTGGCCGTTCGGTACTTTGCCAGGCGAGTGGAAATTTATGCCAACTCCCCCGGGGCACTCTCCTCGTCCGTGCTGCACAACGGCGACGTCCTGCTGCAGATTAACGGCAGCAAAGTGTTGCCTGAAAAGATGGAGTGGATCCGTGGCACGCTGGCTGATACGCCGCTCGGGGAACTAAATCTGCGCATTGAGCGGCGGGGAAAGGTCAGGAACGTCACGCTGTGAGTAAGGGGAGGGCGGCTGCGCTCCCCCCTTCAATGGCCCGAATACCGTTACGAAAACGGTTTACGCGCGAAAGCGCGCCATGTAGAGCGCATCTACCAGCTGGCCGTTGCGCAGCGCAAAGCGGCGGGCGCGTCCCTCGGTTTTAAAACCAAACTGTTCATACAGTGCGATGGCATGCTGATTATCGGCAAAAACCGTCAGCTCAATACGTTCGACGCTGAGCCAGTTGTCACACAGGTCGATCAGCGTGCGCATCATCGCTTTGCCCACGCCTTTTCCACGCTGGTGAGCATCCACCGCGATGCCAAAGGTTGCCGTATGACGGCGGCGGGCACGCCCGTTGACCTCCAGCGTCAGCTGGCCTGCAATCTCATTATCGATACAGGCCACCAGCATCTGCACGCCGTCAGGCACCGACGCAATCCGCTCCTGCCACTTTTTGAGAGAGGGATGGGGGAGCTGTAGCGTATCGGCATAGGTTTCAGGCTGGCTGTACAGCTGATGGATGGCAACAGCATCTTCGGCAACCACATGACGGACGACAATCTCACTCATCTTACCTCTCCTTGTTTGCGGGAATCCCCTTTAAATTCAGGGTTTTTACCAGCAAGATCAAGTGAAAAATAATCGGCAAAGCACTTTACAAGTGCGAATGATAATGATTATTATTGTCATGCGTTTTCAGGAGAGCCTACGGTGCTCGCTGGGAAGGCACGACATTGCTCACATTGCTTCCAAGTATTATTTAGCCAGCTCGGGTGCTGGCTTTTTTTTTGCCTGCGATTTGCCATCTGCTCCGGCAGTTTCTTTGAAGTTCTCCCTCCTACCCCATCGAATATTTTGAACAGAGAAGACAATTTTCTCCGCTATCATCCCCCTCCTTTCAGGTTCAGACTGTGTCAAAACGTTGAGGAGAATTGAATATGATTTACTTACGCAAAGCACAAGATCGCGGTCATGCTAACCATGGCTGGCTGGACAGCTACCACACCTTCTCTTTCGCTGATTACTACGATGCCAACTTTATGGGCTTCTCCGCGCTGCGGGTGATTAATGAAGATGTGATCGACGGCGGCCAGGGTTTCGGTACCCATCCGCATAAAGATATGGAGATCCTCACCTATGTCCTGTCCGGGACCGTTGAGCACCAGGACAGCATGGGCAACAAGGAGCAGATCCCGGCGGGTGAGTTCCAGATTATGAGCGCCGGGACCGGCGTGCGTCACTCTGAGTACAACGCCAGCAAAGAGGTGCCGCTGCACCTGTACCAGATCTGGATTATCCCGGAAAGCACCGGTATTGAACCGCGCTATGCACAGCGCCGTTTTGACGATGTGCAGGGCCGCCAGCTGGTGCTGTCGCCGGATGCGCGTGACGGTTCACTCAAGGTGTTCCAGGATATGACCCTGTCGCGCTGGGCGCTGAAAGCGGCGGAAGAGGGCGTGGTTGAGGTTGAAGAGGGCCGCCGCATCTGGATCCAGGTGGTGAAAGGCGATGTGACCGTCAACGGCGAAGCGGCAACCACCTCTGACGCCTTCGCTATCTGGGATGAAAAATCCCTGGCGATTAACGCCAGCAGCGATGCAGAGATCCTGCTGTTCGACCTGCCGCCGGTTTAACTACAACCTGTGTCACACTTTAAGGGGCGAGACCCTCGCCCCTTTGTCGTTTTTGCCCACGCTTTTGTTACACTCAGAATAATTCTGTCCGCATAGCTGAAGCCCAATGAAGAAAAAAAGACCGGTACTACAGGACGTTGCCGATCGCGTAGGCATCACCAAAATGACCGTTAGCCGCTATCTGCGTAACCCCGATCAGGTTTCTGCCGCGCTGCAGGGCAAGATCGCCGCCGCGCTGGATGAGCTGGGTTATATCCCCAATCGCGCCCCCGATATGCTTTCCAACGCCACCAGCCGCGCCATTGGCGTACTGCTGCCCTCACTGACCAACCAGGTGTTTGCCGACGTGCTGCGCGGCATTGAAGCGGTGACCGACGCCGCAGGCTACCAGACGCTGCTCGGGCACTTTGGCTACAGCGCCGAAAAGGAAGAGTTGCAGCTGCGCTCCCTGCTTGGCTGGAATATCGACGGCCTGATCCTCACCGAGCGCACCCACACCGCCGCCAGCTTGCGCATGATCGAAACCGCAGGCATTCCGGTGATTGAGATGATGGACAGCGTATCGCCATGCCTGGATATGGCGGTCGGTTTTGACAACGTTGAGGCGGCGCGCCAGATGACCCACGCCATTCTGCAAAAAGGCCATCGTCACCCGGTTTACCTCGGGGCGCGGCTGGATGAGCGTACCTTGCAGAAAGAGCAGGGCTATGCGCTGGCGATGCGTGAAGCAGGGCTGGAGCCGCAAACGGTGATGATGGAGGCGGCCTCGTCGTTCTCCGCCGGGGCGATGCTGATGCGCGAGGCGCAACAGCGCTATCCGCTGACCGACAGCCTGTTCTGTACCAATGATGACCTGGCGGTCGGGGCGATGTTTGAGTGCCAGCGCCAGGGGCTGCAGATCCCGCAGCAGATGGCGATTGCCGGTTTCCACGGCCACGATATTGCTGATGTGGTCAACCCGACGCTGGCGACGGTGCAGACCCCGCGTGAACGCATGGGGCACGAGTCTGCGGCGCTGCTGCTGGCGCGCATTCGTGGCGAGAATGTTGATATGCGCCCGGTGGATGTCGGCTTTACCATCTCAGCCGGGGGCAGCATTTAATAACTTGTTTAGCTATTCGGGGCGGATATGTCCGACCCCGACTCTGATTCTTCCGTTTTTATGACCCCCCTCACATTTACCAGCTTTTTCCTGGCCAGCTGTTGCCATAATCAATGCACATCCAGACAATGTTACCGATAACAACTGGACGAACACACCTGCACCTTCTCTGCCGGAGCGATAAAAATGAACACAACTTCAACGCCAAATCACGTATTTGTCCTGATGGGCGTATCCGGCAGCGGCAAGTCCGCCGTTGCCAATGCGGTCGCGCACCAGCTGCAAGCGGCATTCCTCGATGGCGATTTCCTGCATCCGCGCGCCAATATCGAAAAAATGTCCGAAGGCCATCCGCTGAATGATGATGACCGCCGCCCGTGGCTGCAGTCGATCAACGATGCGGCCTTTGCCATGCAGCGCACCAACAGCGTGTCGCTGATTGTCTGCTCGGCGTTGAAAAAAAGTTATCGCGACATCCTGCGCAAAGGGAATCAGAACCTCTCCTTCGTCTATCTGCAGGGCGATTTCGATACCATTGAATCCCGCCTGCGCGCGCGCAAAGGCCACTTCTTCAAGCCACAGATGCTGGTGACGCAGTTCGCCACCCTGGAAGAGCCGGGCAGTGATGAGCATGACGTGCTGGTCGTCGATATTAATCAGACGCTGGATGAGGTTGTTGCGGCAACGCTCAAAACCATTGATGGTGCGATCGCCAAAACTAAGTAGGGTGTCATGAGTACTGCAACGCTGGTGTTAACCGCAGCCGGATCGGTCCTGCTGCTGCTGTTTTTAGTGATGAAGGCGCGAATGCACGCCTTTGTGGCGCTGATGCTGGTCTCGATCGGCGCCGGGCTGTTCTCCGGGATGCCGCTGGACAAAATCGCCGATACCATGCAGAAAGGCATGGGCGGCACGCTCGGATTCCTCGCTATTGTCGTCGCGCTGGGCGCGATGTTCGGTAAAATCCTGCACGAAACCGGCGCGGTCGATCAGATCGCCATCCGCATGCTGAAAACCTTTGGCGAAAGCCGGGCGCACTACGCCATGGGCATTGCCGGTCTGATCTGCGCACTGCCGCTGTTCTTCGAAGTGGCGGTGGTGCTGCTGATCAGCATCGCGTTTGCCGTGGCGCGCCGCACCGGGGATAACCTGGTGAAGCTGGTGATTCCGCTGTTCGCCGGGGTGGCTGCCGCCGCGGCATTTCTGCTGCCGGGGCCTGCGCCGATGCTGCTGGCTTCCCAGATGCACGCGGACTTTGGCTGGATGATCCTGCTGGGGCTGTGCGCCGCTATTCCGGGGATGCTGATTGCCGGGCCGCTGTTTGGTCGCTTTATCAGCCAGCACGTTGAGTTCGGCGTGCCCGAAGAGGGCGAGCACCCGGAGTTTGACGAGAGCAAGCTGCCCTCATTTGGCTTCAGCCTGTCGCTGATCCTGTTCCCGCTGATCCTGGTCGGGCTGAAAACCATCGGTGCGCGCTTTACCGCGCCGGGCACCAGCCTGTACGAGTGGCTGGAGTTTATCGGCCACCCGTTTACGGCGATCCTGCTGGCCTGCCTGGTGGCGATTTATGGCCTGGCTTATCGTCAGGGTATGGATAAAGAGCGCGTGATGCAGATTTGCGGCGCGGCGCTGCAGCCGGCGGGCATTATCCTGCTGGTGATCGGTGCGGGTGGCGTGTTCAAGCAGGTGCTGGTGGATTCCGGCGTGGGTCCGGCGCTGGGGAATGCGCTGACCGGAGCCGGTTTGCCGGTAGCGCTGGCGTGCTTTGTGCTGTCCGGTGCGGTGCGCATTATTCAGGGCTCGGCGACCGTAGCCTGCCTGACCGCCGTGGGCCTGATTATGCCGGTGATCGAACCGCTGCACTACTCGGGCGCGCAGCTTGCCGCGCTGTCGATCTGTATTGCCGGGGGCTCGATTATCTGTAGCCACGTCAACGATGCCGGTTTCTGGCTGTTTGGCCGCTTTACCGGCGCCACCGAAGCACAGACGCTGAAAACCTGGACGCTGATGGAAACTATCCTCGGTACCGTCGGCGCGATTATCGGCATGATTGCCTTTGAACTGTTGTCGTAATTGATGTTGCGGGTCGGGCATGCCCGACCCCTACGAAACCGCAGGGGCGAGGCATGTCCGACCCGGACAAAACCGCAGGGGCGAGGCATGCCCGACCCGGACAAAACCGCAGGGGCGAGGCATGCCTCGCCCGCGATCGTCACAGTTTCAGGTACGCGCGTATCCCATCCAGAAACATCTGCGTCGCCAGCATAATCAAAATCAACCCCATCAGCCTCTCCAGCGCATTCACGCCTTTATCCCCCAGCAGGCGCAGGAACAGCCCCGACAGCAGCAGAATCGCCACCGTAGCGCCCCAGGCGATCAGCAGCGCGCCCACCAGATGACCCATCTGATGCGGATACTGGTGCGACAGCAGCATCAGCGTCGCCAGCAGCGACGGCCCGGCCACCAGCGGGATCGCCAGCGGTACCAGGAACGGCTCTTCACCTGCGGATAATCCGCTGCTGCTGCTCTCCTGACCGGGGAAGATCATCTTAATCGCAATCAGAAACAGAATTATCCCCCCGGAGATCGACACCGTTTCCGTACGCAGGTTGAGGAAGCTAAGTATTTTTTCCCCGGCGAACAGGAACAGCAGCATAATCAGCAGCGCAATCAGCATTTCGCGCATCAGCACCATGCGTCGACGTTTCGGCTCCAGATGCTTTAATACCGACATAAAAATCGGCAAATTGCCCAGCGGGTCCATAATCAGCAACAATAATATCGTCGCCGAGATCATTTCGGTCATCGTCGATGTTCTCTTTAATTATCAATGTCCACGCGTTATAAGCGTAGCTGCTAAAAAAACCGGCCTAATCGATTTAATTCACTTGCCACTTTTGCTGCACCTTGTAAGGTTTAACCCTATTTCTTTTATTAACTCTAACAGGTCAGGCGTTACTGGCGCAGCCAGTTTGCTTACCGCCAGCGCACAGCAACCGCAGCGTACTGTAGTACGTGAGGATTGCGCGCACTGCCGGGAGGCAGAATGGCAAGTAAAGTAGCCTGAAGCAGGTGCATGATGAAGACAGTTGGACTGGTAGGTTGGCGCGGCATGGTTGGCTCGGTGCTGATGCAGCGCATGAGTGAAGAGCGCGATTTTGATGTGATCCGCCCGGTATTCTTTTCTACTTCTCAGCACGGCCAGGCCGCGCCGGAGTTTGGCGGCCGCTCGGCAGGCACGCTGCAGGATGCGTTTGATATTGAAGCGCTGAAGGCGCTGGATATCATCATCACCTGTCAGGGTGGCGATTACACCAGTGACATCTATCCTAAGCTGCGCGCGGCGGGCTGGAATGGCTACTGGATTGATGCGGCTTCCACTCTGCGCATGAAAGATGATGCCATTATCATCCTCGACCCGGTCAACCATAAGGTGATCCACGACGGCCTCGATAAAGGGATTAAAACCTTCGTCGGTGGCAACTGCACCGTCAGCCTGATGCTGATGTCGCTGGGCGGCCTGTTTGAAAACAATCTGATTGAGTGGGCGTCAGTGGCGACCTACCAGGCGGCTTCCGGCGGCGGCGCGCGCCATATGCGCGAGCTGTTGACCCAGATGGGCATGCTGCACAATCACGTGGCGAAAGAGCTGCAGGACCCGGCTTCTGCCATCCTCGATATTGAACGCAAAGTCACCGAGCTGAGCCGCACCGGCGTGCTGCCAACCGATAACTTCGGCGTGCCGCTGGCGGGCAGCCTGATCCCATGGATCGACAAGCAGCTGGATAACGGCCAGACGCGTGAAGAGTGGAAAGGGCAGGCGGAAACCAACAAAATTCTGCGTACCAGCAGCGTGATCCCAGTGGATGGCCTGTGCGTCCGCGTCGGTGCGCTGCGCTGCCACAGCCAGGCCTTTACGCTGAAGCTGAAAAAAGATGTGCCGCTGGGCGAAATTGAGCAGATGCTGGCTTCGCACAACGAATGGGTGAAAGTGGTGCCGAACGACCGTGAGATCTCCATGCGTGAACTGACCCCAGCCGCCGTGACCGGCACGCTGAACACCCCGGTTGGCCGCTTGCGTAAGCTGAACATGGGGCCGGAGTATCTCTCTGCCTTCACCGTCGGCGATCAGCTGCTGTGGGGCGCGGCCGAGCCGCTGCGCCGCATGTTACGCCTGTTGGTCGGTTAAAAGTTGTGACGCTTCCCCCGTTTTGACGCGGGGGAAGATGTCACCCTGTATCTTAGTGCTCCAGCGCTTTCACTAAAACCAGATCCACCCGTAATCTCTTTTCTGACGATCCTCTGCGTCAGATTTCAGCATCTTAACCGTGCCACGGGCGCTGCCCTCCGGCCTTTTTAAGAATGCACTTAGCTTCCTGCTTCTCGCCTCTACAACAACAAACGTGGATCTGAAAGAAATATATTTACGCTTTCAGGCAGGGTTATTGTTGTGCCCTGGCTATGCTTAAAACGTCACTCTCCCAGAATAATTTTGCTTTATGAACGGTTAGTTTGTTGCGCGCGGCGGCGGTTTTTTCCAAGGGAAGGTCCGGTCCTGCCAGCGTGATTTAGGCTCAATGAAGAGCAGTGCATGGGTTATGCCTTCCCTGGCTTAATTTTCGCCTGCCGACCATCACGGGAAGAAAGTCATGTCAGAGCTTGTAGATCGCAATGTTATCAATGCATTAGTTTCTGGTCATTTTGCTGACCCCTTTTCCCTGCTGGGTATGCACCAGACCGCAAGCGGTCTTGAAGTGCGCGCCCTGTTGCCGGATGCCACTGAAGTTTGGGTGATCGATACCCGTACCGGGCAAAAGTGCGTGCAGCTTGAGTGCCAGGACTCACGCGGTTTCTTTCATGGCGTGGTACCGCGCCGGAAAAATCCCTTTCGCTATCAGCTGGCCGTCACCTGGCACGGCGAGCAAAACCTGATTGATGATGCCTACCGCTTTGGCCCACTGCTGCCGGAAATGGACAGCTGGCTGCTGGCGGAAGGCACGCACCTGCGTCCCTACGAAACCATGGGGGCGCATGCCGACGTCATTGATGGGGTGATCGGCACGCGCTTTGCGGTATGGGCGCCGAACGCGCAGCGCGTCTCGGTGGTCGGCGAGTTTAACTTTTGGGACGGCCGCCGCCATCCGATGCGCCTGCGGCGGGAAATTGGCGTCTGGGAACTGTTTGTCCCCGCCGCCCGCACCGGGCAGCTGTATAAATTTGAGATCATCGATAAAGACGGCCAGCTGCGACTGAAGGCTGACCCGTATGCCTTTGAAGCGCAGATGCGCCCGCAAACGGCCTCAATGATCTGCGGTATCCCGGAAAAAACCACGCTCTCGCCGGAGCGCCAGCGCGCCAACGGCTTTGATGCCCCGATCTCGATTTACGAGGTTCACCTCGGCTCCTGGCGCCGCCACACCGATAACCACTTCTGGCTCAGCTACAAAGAGCTGGCGGAGCAGCTGGTGCCCTATGTTAAAGAGATGGGCTTCACCCACCTTGAACTGCTGCCGATTAATGAGCATCCGTTCGACGGCAGCTGGGGCTACCAGCCGCTGGGAATGTATGCGCCGACGCGCCGCTTTGGCACCCGCGACGAGTTCCGTGAGTTTATTACCGCCGCGCACCAGGCCGGGCTGAACGTGCTGCTCGACTGGGTGCCGGGCCACTTTCCATCCGATGATTTTGGCCTGGCGAAGTTTGACGGCACCGAGCTGTACGAGCACGGCGACCCGCGTGAAGGCTTTCACCAGGACTGGAACACGCTGATCTATAACTTTGGGCGCCGCGAGGTCAGCAACTATCTGGCGGGCAATGCACTCTACTGGGTGGAGCGCTTTGGCATCGACGGGCTGCGCGTGGATGCCGTGGCATCGATGATCTATCGCGACTACAGCCGCGCCGAAGGTGAGTGGGTGCCAAACCACCTTGGCGGGCGCGAGAATCTTGAAGCAATCTCTTTCCTGCGCTACACCAACCGCACGCTGGGCCACGCCGCGCCCGGCTCAATTACCGTGGCGGAGGAGTCGACCGATTTTGGCGGCGTGTCGCGACCGCAGGAGATGGGTGGGCTGGGCTTCTGGTTTAAGTGGAACCTCGGCTGGATGCACGACACTCTCGACTATATGTCGCTCGACCCGATTTATCGCCGCCATCATCACGACCTGATGACCTTCGGCATGCTCTACAACTACACCGAAAACTTTGTGCTGCCGCTGTCGCACGATGAAGTGGTCCACGGCAAGCGCTCGATCCTCGACCGCATGCCGGGCGATGCCTGGCAGAAGTTCGCTAACCTGCGCGCCTATTACGGCTGGATGTTCGGCTTCCCCGGCAAAAAGCTGCTGTTTATGGGCAACGAGTTTGCCCAGGGGAAAGAGTGGAACCACGATACCAGCCTGGACTGGCATCTGCTGGAGGGCGAAGACGGCTGGCACAACGGCGTGCAGCGGCTGGTGCGCGATCTTAACCACACTTATCAGGCCAACCCGCCGCTCTATCAGCAGGATTTTGATCCGGCCGGTTTTGAGTGGCTGGTGGTGGATGATTTCGATAACTCGGTATTTATTTTTGTGCGCCGCGACCGCGACGGCAATGAGCTGATCGTCGCCAGCAACTTTACTCCCGTACCGCGCTACAACTACCGCTTTGGGGTGTCTGGTGCCGGGCGCTGGCGTGAAGTGCTGAATACCGATTCTGGCCACTATCACGGCAGTAACAATGGCAATCTTGGCACCCTCAGCACCGACGACTGGGGCAGCCATAACCGCAGCCACTCGCTGAGCATAACGCTGCCGCCGCTCGCTACGCTGTGGCTGGTGCGGGAGGCTGAATGACGCCCATCCGCAGCGGTGAGCCCTTTCCGCAGGGGGCCAGCTATGATGGCAGAGGGGTGAACTTTACCCTGTTTTCGCAGCACGCCGAGCGCGTGGAGCTGTGCCTGTTTGACGCTGCCGGTAGCGAAACCCGCGTTGATCTGCCGGCGCGCAGCGGGGATATCTGGCACGGCTATCTGCCCGCCGTGCGCCCCGGTCAGCGCTACGGCTACCGGGTACACGGCCCCTGGCAGCCGCAGATCGGCCAGCGCTTTAACCCGGCTAAGCTGCTGCTCGATCCGCGTGCGTGCGAAGTGGTGGGCGAGGTGACTGACCACCCGTGTTTCCAGTGTGGCGTGCAGCAGCCAGACCCGACTGACAGCGGGCCGCTGGCACCGAAAAGCGTGGTGCTGGCGAATGATTTCGACTGGGAAGATGATGTCGCGCCACGCATACCCTGGGGCAGCACGGTGATTTATGAGGCGCACGTGCGTGGGCTGACTAAACTCCATCCTGAGCTGCCGGAAGCGATCCGCGGCACCTACGCTGCGCTGGGTCATCCGGTGATGATTGACTATTTCAAGCGCCTCGGCATTACCACCCTCGAACTGCTGCCCGTCGCCAGCTTCGCCAGCGAGCCGCGCCTGCTGCGCCAGGGCTTAAGCAACTACTGGGGCTACAACCCGCTGGCCTGCTATGCGCTGGAGGCGCGCTACGCTTCCGGGCGTAATGAGCTGCACCCCAGGCGTGAATTTCAGCAGGCGGTAAAGGCGCTGCACAAAGCGGGGATTGAGGTGATCCTCGACGTGGTGTTCAACCATACCGCCGAGCTGGAAGAGACCGGCCCGACCCTGTCGATGCGCGGCATCGATAACCAGAGCTATTACTGGCTGGACGAGCAGGGCGCGTACCGCAACTGGACCGGCTGCGGCAACACGCAGAACCTCAGCCACCCTGCGGTGATGGGGTGGGCGCTCGACTGCCTGCGCTATTGGGTGGAGGAGTGCCATATCGACGGTTTTCGGTTCGACCTCGCCACCGTGCTGGGGCGCACGCCGGACTATCGGGCGGATGCGCCGCTGTTCCAGGCGATCGTCGCCGATCCGCTGCTCTCGGCCTGCAAGCTGATTGCCGAACCGTGGGACATCGGCCCCGGCGGCTACCAGGTGGGTAATTTCCCGCCACCGTTTGCCGAGTGGAACGACCATTTTCGCGATGCGGCGCGGCGCTACTGGCTGCACGGCGATCTCAGCAACGGCGATTTCGCCCGCCGCTTTGCCGGGTCCAGCGATGTGTTCCAGCGCGCCCAGCGCCAGCCCTCCAGCAGCATCAATCTGATCACCGCGCACGACGGCTTTACGCTGCGTGATGTGGTCAGCTACGGGCAAAAGCATAACGAGGCCAACGGCGAGGATAACCGCGACGGCAGTAACAGCAATTTCAGCCACAACCACGGCGTGGAAGGCTTGCAGGCACCGTTGCTGGTTACCGAGCATCGGCGGCGCAGCGTGCATGCGCTGCTGACCACCCTGCTGCTGGCGCAGGGAACGCCGATGCTGCTGGCCGGGGATGAACACGGCCACAGCCAGCACGGAAATAATAATGCCTATTGCCAGGACAACCCACTGACGTGGCTGGACTGGCAGCGGCAAGACCGCGGTTTATTTGCCTTCACTGCCGCTTTGATCCATCTGCGTCGCCGCATCCCGGCGCTGCAGCAGGATAGCTGGTGGCAGGAGGGAGATGGCAACGTTGAGTGGCTGAACAGCCAGGGGCTGCCGCTCAGCGCTGCGGAGTGGGAGCAGGGTGTGCATCGTTTGCAGATCCAGCTTTCACAGCATTGGTTGATAACCTGCAACGCCACCGAAGAAGTGTGCGACCTGGTGTTACCTCAGGGGCAATGGCATGCCATTCCTCCCTTCGCCGGGGATGATAACCCGATTCTGTTAACTGTCTGGCATGGAGCCGCGCACGGTGTGTGCGTGTTCCAGAAACAATCATAAATAGGAGTCAGACATGAGCAAATTAGATAAGAACGACCCTGTCATGTTGGCAAGACAATTGCCAACCCAAACTGTCGCCTTGATCCTCGCTGGTGGTCGCGGAACGCGCCTAAGAGACCTGACTGCCAAACGCGCTAAGCCCGCCGTTCACTTCGGCGGTAAATTCCGCATCATCGACTTTGCGCTCTCCAACTGCCTGAACTCCGGCATCCGGCGCATCGCGGTGATCACCCAATATCAGTCGCATACGCTGGTGCAGCATATCCAGCGCGGCTGGTCTTTCCTCAATGAAGAGATGAATGAGTTTGTCGACCTGCTGCCCGCCCAGCAGCGCCTGTCGACGGAACACTGGTATCGCGGCACGGCGGATGCGGTGACGCAGAACCTCGATATCATCCGCCGCTATCGCGCCAAGTACATCGTGATCCTCGCCGGGGACCACATCTACAAGATGGACTACTCGCGCATGCTGATCGACCACGTCGACAGCGGCGCGCGCTGCACCATCGCCTGCCTGCCGGTGCCGCTGCATGAGGCCAGCGCCTTTGGCGTGATGAAGGTGGATGACGACAACAAAGTGGTCGAATTCCTTGAGAAACCGGACAGCCCGCCGTCGATGCCCGGCGATGACAGCAAAGCCTTAGCCAGCATGGGCATCTACGTCTTTGATGCCGACTACCTGTACGGGCTGCTGGAAGATGACATGGAGCTGCCGGAGTCGAATCACGATTTTGGCAAAGATCTGCTGCCGAAAATCGTTGCCAGCGGTGAGGCGTTCGCACACTCCTTCAGCATCTCCTGCGTGCAGCAGGATGAGACGGCAGAACCTTACTGGCGCGACGTCGGCACGCTGGAGGCCTACTGGAAAGCTAACCTCGATCTTGCCTCGGTAATGCCTGAGCTGGACATGTACGACAGCAGCTGGCCTATCCGTACCCATATGGAGCCGCTGCCGCCGGCCAAGTTTGTGCAGGACCGCTCGGGCAGTCACGGTATGACGATGAATTCACTGGTATCGGGGGGCTGCATTATCTCCGGTTCGGTAGTAGTGAACTCGGTGCTGTTCTCACGGGTTCGGATTAACTCCTTCTGCAATATTGAGTCGTCGGTATTACTGCCGGACGTGGTGGTGGGTCGCTCCTGCCGCCTGCGCCGCTGCGTGATTGACCGCGCCTGCGAGCTGCCAGAAGGGACGGTGATTGGCGAAAACCCGGACGATGATGCCCGACGTTTCCACCGGTCTGAAGAAGGAATAGTGCTGGTCACCCGGACGATGCTGGCGAAGCTCGGATGGCGTTAGTCAGGTATGTGCTTGAATAAAGGAGCCGATAATGCAGGTGTTACATGTCTGTTCAGAAATTTTCCCGCTGCTGAAAACCGGCGGGCTTGCTGATGTTGTTGGGGCATTACCGGCGGCGCAAATTGCGGAAGGCACCGATACCCGGGTATTAATTCCAGCGTTTCCGGCGCTGAAAAAAGGCATCCCCAACACCGAGGTGGTGGCGAAGATGCAAACTTTTGCGGGCGAAGTTGAGCTGCTGTTTGGGCACTTCAATGGGGTGGGGATCTACCTGATCGATGCGCCGGGCCTGTACGAGCGGCCCGGCAGCCCGTATCACGATGAGTCGCAGTTTGCCTATACCGATAACTACCTGCGCTTTGCGCTGTTAGGGTGGGTGGGGTGTGAACTGGGCTGCGGGCTGGATAGCCACTGGCGGCCCGATGTGGTGCACGCGCATGACTGGCATGCTGGCCTGACCTGTGCCTATCTGGCCGCTCGCGGGCGCCCGGCGAAGTCGGTGTTTACCGTGCACAACCTCGCCTATCAGGGGCTGTTTAAAGCGCACCACCTGGAAGAAATTCAGCTGCCGCAGTCGTTCTTCAATATGCACGGCCTGGAGTTCTTTGGTCAGATCTCCTACCTGAAAGCCGGGCTGTTTTACGCCGATCACATTACCGCCGTCAGCCCGACCTACGCGCGCGAGATAACCCTGCCGGAGTTCGGTTACGGCATGGAAGATCTGCTCAAACAGCGTCAGCTGGAGGGCAGGCTGACGGGGATCCTGAACGGTGTCGACCCGGCAATCTGGGACCCGCAGCAGGATTTACTGTTAAGCGCACGTTATAACCGTGACGTACTGGAAGCGAAGCAGGAGAATAAGCGCCAGCTGCAGGTGACGATGGGTTTGAAGACCGACGATAAAGTGCCGGTCTTCGCCGTGGTCAGCCGCCTGACCAAGCAGAAAGGTCTCGACCTGGTGCTGGAAGCGCTGCCCGGACTGCTGGAGCAGGGTGGACAACTGGTGCTGCTGGGGGCGGGGGATGCGGATATCCAGCAGGGATTCCTCGCCGCTGCCGCCGAGTATCCCGGCCAGGTGGGGGTGCAGATTGGCTATCACGAAGCGTTCTCGCACCGCATCATGGGCGGTGCCGATGTGATAATGGTGCCGAGCCGTTTTGAGCCGTGCGGGCTAACGCAGCTCTATGGCCTGAAATACGGCACGCTTCCGCTGGTGCGGCGCACCGGGGGGCTGGCCGACACGGTCAATGACAGTTCGCTGGAAAATTTAGCCGATGGCATCGCCAGCGGCTTTGTATTTGAAGACAGTAACGCCTGGTCATTACTGCGTGCTATCCGACGTGCTTTTGTACTCTGGTCCCGTCCTTCATTGTGGCGCTACGTTCAGCGTCAGGCGATGGGGATGGATTTTAGCTGGCAGGTGGCTGCGGTGGCCTACCGCGATCTTTATCAACGTTTGTTGTAACCAGTAAATGGGAAAATTGATATGAACGCACCTTTCTCCTACGCCTCCCCGACGCTCAGCGTAGATGCACTTAAGCATTCGATTGCCTATAAACTGATGTTCACCATCGGTAAAGATCCCTCAATCGCCAACAAGCATGAGTGGCTTAACGCCACGCTGCTGGCGGTGCGTGACCGCATGGTGGAGCGCTGGCTGCGATCAAACCGTGCGCAGCTGTCGCAGGACGTGCGCCAGGTATACTACCTGTCAATGGAGTTTCTGGTCGGGCGCACGCTGTCGAATGCGCTGCTGGCGATGGGTATCTATGATGATGCCAAAGCGGCGCTTGATGAGATGGGCTTTGACCTCGAAGAGCTGATTGAAGAAGAGAGCGACCCCGGCCTGGGCAACGGCGGTTTGGGCCGTCTGGCGGCCTGCTTCCTCGACTCGCTGGCAACCCTCGGCCTGCCGGGGCGCGGCTACGGCATCCGCTACGAATACGGCATGTTTAAGCAGAATATCGTCGACGGCCGCCAGGCCGAGTCGCCAGACTACTGGCTGGAGTACGGTAATCCGTGGGAGTTCGAGCGCTTTAACACCCGCTACAAAGTGCGCTTCGGCGGGCGTATCCAGCAGGAGGGCAGCCGCGCCCGCTGGGTGGAAACCGAAGAGGTGCTGGCGACCGCGTATGACCAGATTATCCCCGGCTATGACACCGATGCTACCAACACGCTGCGGCTGTGGGGGGCGCAGGCGAGTAATGAAATTAACCTCGGTAAGTTTAACCAGGGGGATTACTTCGCGGCGGTGGAAGATAAAAACCACTCGGAGAACGTGTCGCGCGTGCTCTACCCGGATGACTCCACCTACTCAGGCCGCGAGCTGCGCCTGCGCCAGGAGTATTTCCTGGTGTCTGCCACGGTGCAGGATATCCTCCACCGCCACTGGGCGATGCACCAGACCTTTGACAACCTCGCGGACAAAATCGCGCTGCACCTCAACGATACTCACCCGGTGCTGGCGATCCCCGAGCTGATGCGCTTACTGATCGACGAGAACAAATTTACCTGGGATGACGCGTTCGAAGTCACCTGCCAGGTGTTCTCTTACACCAACCACACGCTGATGCAGGAAGCGCTGGAAACCTGGCCGGTGGATATGATCGGCAAGATCCTGCCGCGCCATCTGCAAATCATCTTTGATATTAACGACTACTTCCTGAAGACCATTCAGGAGTATTACCCGGATGACTGGGCGCTGCTGTCGCGGATTTCGATCATCGACGAGAACAACGGCCGGCGCATTCGCATGGCGTGGCTGGCGGTGGTGGTCAGCCACAAGGTCAACGGCGTCTCCGAGCTGCACTCCAACCTGATGGTGCAGTCACTGTTTGCCGACTTCGCCACCCTGTTCCCCGGCCGCTTCTGCAACAAAACCAACGGCGTGACGCCGCGCCGCTGGCTGGCGCTGGCCAACCCGGCGCTCTCCGACGTGCTGGATGACACCATTGGCCGCAACTGGCGTACCGAGCTGAGCCAGCTTGCCGAGCTGGAGCAGCACATCGACTACCCGGAATTTATTCAGCAGGTCAGCGCCGCCAAGCTGGCGAATAAAAAGCGCCTTGCCGCCTGGGTGAGCCAGAAGATGGATATCGTTATCGATCCGCGCGCGATGTTCGATGTGCAGATCAAGCGTATCCACGAGTACAAGCGCCAGTTGCTCAACGTGCTGCATGTCATCACCCGCTATAACCGCATCAAAGCGGACCCGACCGCCGACTGGGTGCCGCGCGTGAACATCTTCGCCGGGAAAGCCGCCTCGGCTTATTTTATGGCGAAGCATATTATTCATCTGATCAACGATGTGGCGCAGGTGATCAACAACGATCCGCAGGTGAAGAACAAGCTGAAGGTGGTGTTTATTCCCAACTATGGCGTCAGTATCGCGCAGATCATTATTCCGGCGGCCGATCTCTCCGAGCAGATTTCGCTGGCGGGCACCGAGGCTTCCGGCACCAGTAACATGAAGTTTGCGCTTAACGGCGCGCTCACTATCGGTACGCTGGACGGGGCTAATGTCGAAATGCAGGAGCACGTCGGTGAGGAGAATATCTTTATCTTCGGTAACACCACGCCGCAGGTGGAGGCGCTGCGCGCCAGCGGCTACAACGGGCGTGATTTTTATGAGAAAGATGCCGAGCTGCATCAGGCGCTGACGCAGATCGCTACCGGGCTATTCAGCCCGCAGGAGCCGGGGCGCTACCACAATATCTTTGATTCGCTGGTCAGTCTTGGCGACCACTATCAGCTGCTGGCCGACTACCGTAGCTATGTGGATATGCAGGATGAGGTGGATAAGCTGTATCGCAATCAGGAGGAGTGGACGCGTCGTGCGGTGCACAACATCGCCAATATGGGCTACTTCTCGTCGGACCGTACCATCCAGGAGTATGCGGATGAGATCTGGGCGATTAAGCCGGTGCGGCTGTAGCTGAACGGGTAAGGGCGAGGCATGCCTCGCCCCTACGTAATGTCACCGCTGCAATGACGCAGGGCTCGGGCTTGCCTCGCTCCTACGTAATGTCACCGCTGCAATGACGCAGGGCTCGGGCATGCCTCGCTCCTACATAATGTCACCGCTGCAATGCCGCAGGGGTCGGGCATGCCCGACCCCATTTTCTATTACGACGCTAACGACAGTACAGTGGGTTTTTTACCGTGCTGCGCCAGCCATTCGGTGACGCGCGCCTGCTGTTCATCGGTCAGCCACATCCCCTCTTTGGTACGGCGCCAGATGGCATCATCGGTGGCACGCACCCACTCATGATCCACCAGGTAACGCAGCTCCGCCTCGTAAAAGTGGTGACCAAACAGCTCGCCGAGATCTTCCAGGCTGGTGGCATCCTTCAGCAACACTTCGCTATTGCTGCCGTAGGTGCGCGCATAGTGACGTGCCATCGCTTCCGTAATGAACGGGAAGCGGCGACGCAGGCTGGCGGCGTAATCTTCACGCGTACCGGCAAAGTTTCCGCCCGGCAGCACGCAGCTTTTGGTCCAGGCTGCTCCGATATTCGGATAATACTTGCTGAGTTTTTCCATCGCATGCTCGGCCAGCTTACGATAGGTGGTCAGCTTGCCGCCAAATACCGAGAGCAGCGGCGCCTGACCGGCATCATCGTGCACGTCGAGCGTGTAGTCACGGGTAATGGCCTGCGGAGAATCGGATTCATCATCACACAGCGGACGCACGCCGGAGTAAGTCCAGACGATATCGTCTTTCACCAGGTCCTGTTTGAAGTGCGCGTTAAACACCTTGAGCAAATAGTCGATCTCGTTATCGTCAATCTTCACGCTCTGCGGGTCGCCCTGGTATTCAACGTCGGTGGTGCCGATAATCGAGAACTCGTCCATCCACGGGATAACAAACACAATACGGTTATCTTCATTTTGCAGAATATACGCCTGCTTCTGAGTATGCACGCGCGGCACCACAATGTGGCTGCCTTTGATCAGGCGGATACCGTAAGGGGATTTCAGCTTCAGGCTGTCATCAAACAGCTGCTTCACCCACGGGCCGGCGGCATTCACCAGGCCTTTAGCCTGCCAGGTGAAGGTTTTGCCGCTGTCGACGTCTTCAGCTTCCACCTTCCACAGGCCGTTTTCACGCCATGCGCGCGTTACGCGGGTGCGGGTACGTACTTCGCCGCCGCGCTTTTCAATTTCCTGCGCGTTGAGCACCACCAGGCGCGCATCATCCACCCAGCAGTCGGAATATTCGAAACCGCGCACGATTTCAGGTTTTAATACCGAATCTGAGCCAAAGCGCAAACTTTTACTGCCCGGCAGGCTGGTGCGTTTGCCCAGGTGATCGTACATAAACAGACCCACGCGGATCATCCACGCCGGGCGCAGGTGCGGGCGGTGCGGCAGGCGGAATCGCATCGGGAAGGCAATATGCGGCGCCATTTTCAGCAGTACTTCACGTTCGGCCAGCGCTTCGCTCACCAGACGGAATTCGTAATGTTCCAGATAGCGCAGGCCACCGTGGATCAGTTTAGAACTGGCAGAAGAGGTGGCGCAGGCGAGGTCTTGCGCCTCCAGCATCAGCACCGACAGTCCGCGCCCGGCAGCATCAGCCGCAATACCGGCACCGTTAATACCGCCGCCGATTACGATCAGATCTTTGGTTTCCACGTCATCTCCTCCGATGTTCGGAATCTTTCAATAATGTTCGTTTTCGAGCATTATATTAGTCGGAAACCAACATTGATGCCAGCGTTAACCTAATAAAAACATTTATGCGTGATGCAGGTAACATTATTAACCCAAGAAAAAGGCTTTCTCCCCGATCACTGCCGGGTTATTGTGCGCCGCCTTCGGGCTACAATGGGAACTTATTCGCTCCCTTTTTTAGCTTGTGACGAGAACCCACCATGGAACAATTTGAGTGCATCAGCGTGCAGCAGGCACAGCAGAAACTGGCAGACGGCAGCGCGCTGCTGGTCGATATTCGTGACCCACAAAGTTACGCAGCCGGGCATGCTAGTGGCGCATTTCACCTGACGAATGACTCCCTGCCCGCCTTCCTTGCCCGGGCTGAATCTGCCCCGGCAGTGCTGGTGATGTGCTACCACGGCAACAGCAGCAAAGGGGCCGCGCAGTACCTGCTGACCCAGGGTTTTGCCGAGGCTTACAGCATTGACGGCGGTTTCGATGCCTGGCGCAGCACCTTCCCCCAGCAGGTAGACGCGCAATAACGCGCATTTTGGCTCGCGGCGTTACCCCTGCAACTTGTCGGGTGAAAAAGCTATACTGCCGCCTTTGTTTGCTCAGGATTAAAGGAAGCCGTCCTAACTATGCGCATTACTCACTTTACGCATCTGCGCCCGGCCCAGGCGTTCGTTGACTATATGGCCACGCGCGGCGTTACGCTGCGCATTGAGCACGACAGCGGCTATACGCTGTGGCTGGATGACGAATCGCAGCTGAATGTGGTCGAAAACGAACTTAACCTGTTTATCCGCGACCCTAACCATGTGCGCTACCAGGCGGCGAGCTGGCAGAGCGGCACCACCGACAGCGGCATTCAGTATCAGCATACCTCCCTGATGGCCAACGTGCGCGACCGCGCCGGGCCGTTAACCCTGCTGATCATGGGCGCCTCGATTCTGGTGTTTATCCTGATGCAGATTTTTGGCGACGAGGCGGTGATGCGGGTGCTGTCGTGGCCGGATGTCGATCAGCATCTGGAGCTGTGGCGCTGGTTCAGCCACGCGCTGCTGCACTTCTCGATGCTGCATATCCTGTTTAACCTGATGTGGTTCTGGTATCTCGGTGGCGCGGTGGAAAAACGCCTCGGCAGCGGTAAGCTGTTGGTGATCGCCCTGATTTCGGCGCTGCTGAGCGGCTGGATGCAGGCGAAGTTCAGCGGCGTGCTATTTGGCGGCCTTTCCGGCGTGGTGTATGCACTGATGGGCTACAGCTGGCTGCGCGGGGAACGTGACCCGGAAAGTGGGATTGAACTGCAGCGCGGCCTGATGGCGTTCGCCGTCCTTTGGCTGCTGGTGGGATATTTCGGCTGGTTTGGCCTGTCGATTGCCAATGCCGCACACGTGACCGGCCTGCTGGTCGGGCTGGCAATGGCATTTGTCGATACGCGACAGTTAAAGAAGAGGGGACGCGAGTGAAGCAGACACAACGACATGACGCCATCATCGAACTGGTGCGTCGTCAGGGCTATGTCAGTACCGAAGAGCTGGTGGAGCATTTTGAAGTCAGCCCGCAGACTATTCGCCGCGACCTGAACGACCTGGCGGAGCAGAATAAGATCCAGCGCCATCACGGCGGTGCGGCGCTGCCTTCCAGCTCGGAAAACAGCGCGTGGCAGGATCGTAAGATGATGTGGTCAGCGGAAAAAGCGCGCATCGCCCAGCGCGTTGCCAGCCAGATCCCGGACGGTGCCTCGCTGTTTATCGATATCGGCACCACGCCGGAAGCCGTGGCGCACGCGCTGATGAACCACAACAATCTGCGCATTGTGACCAATAATCTCAACGTGGCGGTACTGCTGATGGCGAAGCCGGATTTCCGGCTGATCCTCGCGGGTGGAGAAGTGCGCACCCGCGACGGGGGAATTATGGGGGAAGCAACGCTCGACTATATTTCTCAGTTCCGCCTCGACTACGGCATTCTTGGCATCAGCGGCATCGACCTTGACGGCTCGCTGCTCGACTTCGACTATCATGAAGTGCGCACCAAGCGCGCCATTATTGAAAACTCGCGCTGCGTGATGCTGGTCGCCGACCATTCAAAGTTTGGCCGCAATGCCATGGTTAACCTCGGGAATATGAGTCTGATCGACTATCTGTTTACCGATGAAGCTCCGCCGCCAAGCGTGATGAAAACCATCGAACAGCACGAAGTGCATCTGGAGCTGTGTTAACCCGTTATGATGCGTTACGCGTAGGGGCTGACCCTGTGTTTCGGTCAGCCCGACGGGTCGACCAGAAAAGCGGTCGACCCCTACAAACGTGGTCGACCCGTCAATTCACACCCATCCCCATCAAATGCAGCAGCTGCTGCGCCTGCTGTACCGCTTCCTGACGGTGAACCACGCCGAGCTTCTGATACAGATTACGAATATGCGTTTTGATCGTGGTGGCCGCCACATCCAGCTCGCCAGCGATCTGATCGTTGCTGTAGCCGGAATAAATCAGCCCCAGCACCTGCCACTCGCGCAGCGTCAGCGGGCTGGTACGGATCAGCTCCGGCACCTGCGGATGCGTCAGCAGGCGGGTGACAAAGGTTTCGTCAAAATGGGCAAATTTGTGGCGATGATGCTGATTGATGTCGCGCAGGATGCGCTGCGCCCGGCGCTGTTCCATCTCCGGCAGCGTGTGTAGCTGGATAAGCTGACGCAGCTGCTGCGCCATCGCTTCGCCCTCCACCACAAAATGGCTGATAAAGCCGGTGCGGTTCGCCAGCGTCAGCGCCTCAATCAGCGCCTGCTGAGCCTCGCCTTTGCGCCCGGCCTGCCAGTAAAGCGCATTGGCCAGCAGCAGGTTGCGGTTGAGGTCGCTGGTAAGCTGAAGGCGGCGCGCATTGTCATTCAGCTCGTCCAGCACCACTTCCGCCTCGTCAAGCTGCCCCAGCATAATCTGGGCGCGGGCGATATTGCGCCACTGCCCCTGCAGGAAATGGTTATCGGCGTCCGCCGGTTTCTGCGTCAGCCGCAGCCAGTTGGCGGCGGCGCTGCGGTCCTCGTTCATCTGCCAGTAAATCACCCGCGCTTCATCGGCGTTGGTTACCCAGTCGCTGTGATAGTGGCCGTTGCTGAGCAGATTTTCACAGCGCGTCAGGTAGCGGCGGGCATTATCGAGATCGCCACGTGCCAGCGCGCATTTCGCCAGCACCGAAAGGCACTGCAGCTGCTGCTGCGGGTGGAAGTTTTCCAGCACCTTCAGCCCGGCGCGCGCGGATTTCTCCGCCTCGTCAAGATTGGCCCACGACAGCAGCAGCTGGGCGCGGATGCGCAGCAAAAACTCGTGCATCGGCAGCTGCTCCAGACCTTCCTCGGCGATCAGCCGGAAAGCCTGCTCCTGGGTATCCCAGGCGGTTTGCAGATAGCCCTGAGCAATAAGGATTTCGCTCTGCTGCAGCAGTGCCCACAAAGCATAATGGCAGACGCCCTGCTGTCGGGCCATCTGCGCGGTCTGCTGCATCATCGCCAGCGCCTGCGCCAGCTCGCCGCGGCAGTGCAGCACTTCGCCGCGCACCGAGGTCGCCACTATGCGGCTGAAGTCGCAGGAGAGCGGCAGCGTATCGAGCGCCAGCGTGGCGAGGCGGTCGGCCTCATCCGGGCGCCCGGCGTTGATCGCCACCTGGGCGCGCAGGGCATTGAACTCGGCGCTGAGCAGCGCATCAACCGTCACCTTTTCCTGCGCCATCTCCTGTTCGGCGCGCGCCAAAAGCAGGTCAACTTCATCGTAGCGATGCTGGCTTTGCGCCAGCCATGCCTGCAGCAGGATCAGGCGCGGATGGTCGACCAGCTGACGCCACGGCAGCGCCTTCAGCCCTTTTTCCAGCAGCGTCAGTTCGCTGTGGTTGAACAGCGTCCAGGCGTGACGCAGCAGGATATCGCGCAGCAGGGCGGTATCTTCCGCCGCCAGCGCGTGGTGAATCGCTTCGCCGGCATAGCCCAGCGCCATCCAGCCCTCGGCGGCGGCGCGGTGAATGGTGTGCAGTTCGCTGCCCAACTCCCACTGGCAGCGCTGACGCAGGAAGGAGGCAAACAGCGGGTGGAAGTTAAACCACTCGCCGCTCTCATCCATGCGCTGTAAAAATAGCCCCTGGCGCTCCGTCTCTTCCAGCCGCCGCTGGCCGTTCTCTTCGCCGGTCAGGCGGGCGATCAGCGCATCGTTCATTGAGCGCAGCACCGAGCTACGCAGCAGGAAATTACGCGTGCCTTCGTCAACGCAGTCCAGCACCTCGTCGACCAGATAGTCGGAAAGGTGGCTGGCGTTAATCCCGGCCAGCCGCTGTGCCGACTGATGCGCCGGGGTGTTTGACTGGCGTGCCGACAGCGCAATCAGCTGCAGGGCGGTCGCCCAGCCAGCCACTTCATCGCACAGGCGCTGCGAATCAACTTCAGCAATGGGCTGCTGCAGGCGAGCGGCAAAAAAGGCGCCGGTTTCCTGATGCGTAAACGCCAGCGACTGGCTGTTGATCTCCAGCAGCTGATCGCGCACGCGCAGGTTGGCAATACCCAGCGAGGGCAGGTTGCGCGACAGGATCACCAGCGTCAGGTTCTCGGGCTGATGACGGATAAAGAAGCGCATCGCCTGGTGAATGGCGTCATTGGTCAGCAGATGGTAGTCGTCAATCACGATCGACAGCGGGCGCTGCCATTCGGACAGCTCAATAAACAGCTGAGCGAACAGCCCGTTGAGGCTGGCGTACTGACGTTTTTGCGCCAGCGCTTCGCTGCGCACGCAGTGGCCGTCCGTTGCCTGCTGTACCGCGGCCATAAAATAGCTGGCGAAGCGCTCAGGATAGTTGTCGCTGTCGTCGAGGGAGTACCAGCCCAGGCCACTCTTTTCTGCCGCCCACTGGGCGATGAGTGTGGTTTTGCCATAGCCAGCCGGGCTGGTCACCAGTACCAGCCGATAAAGGTTGCTGTTGGACAGCCGGGCGATCAGGCGATCGCGCAGCAGCGTGTTCTCTAACCTTAGGGGTCTGCTTAGTTTTGCTGGTATCAACATGAGTTACACTTCATTGTGTGATGATACATCGTGAAATAATGGGAATTATTTTACAGCGCGTAATTAAGACACCATTGACCATCAACCCGGTTATTGCAAGACAGAGCGATCGCGGATGCTCGGTAAGTTGCACCTCATCACATTTCCTGACGTAATTTTTACTGCGCGCGACGCTGGCGCGATCAATTGAATCACCCATAATTACATCAGCAGCACGCTTCCTCCCCCATCTTGCTATCCGGGCGTGCAGTCACACCTGCACCCCCTGACCGTGCGCTTTTCCGGGCTGCCCGCCCGGCAGGTTGAGTCCCTCTAGTTGCTTTTTTTGATTTATTTTTGGCTCATCGCATGATGCGGTGAGCTTTTTTTCGGTTTGCCGTCTTAACTCTATTCTGGGGCTAAATTTTCAGCTACGCCCTGTCACTCCTCCCTGATAAAAAATGCCGGAGGAGGATGTTCTGTCATTCCGCAACGTTAGCATGTGCGCATAAGTAACTAATTTAAGAGGGACGGTATGTCGCAACAGAAATTCAATAAGGCACGTTTCGACGCTGCCTTGACGCGTCAATGGCAGCATTTAGGGTACTCCTCTGCCAGTGAGATGACCTCCCACCAGTGGTGGCAGGCGATAAGCGGGGCGCTGGCGGAACTGCTGGCCGCGCAGCCGGTGGTGAAAAGCGGCAGGACACAGCGCCATGTGAACTACATCTCCATGGAGTTTCTGATTGGCCGCCTGACCGGTAATAACCTGCTGAACCTCGGCTGGTATGACGAAGTGAAGGCGGCACTGGCAGAGCATCAGCGCGACCTGAGCGAACTGCTGGAAGAGGAAGTGGATCCGGCGCTGGGCAATGGCGGTCTGGGGCGCCTTGCCGCCTGCTATCTCGACTCGATGGCGACCGTCGGCCAGTCGGCAACCGGCTACGGTCTTAACTATCAGTACGGTCTGTTCCGCCAGTCGTTCAATGACGGCAAGCAGATTGAAGCCCCCGATGACTGGTATCGTGCCAGCTATCCGTGGTTCCGCCATAACGCGGCGCTGGATGTGAACGTCGGTATCGGCGGTAAAGTGGTGAAAACCGGCAATGGCGGCTTGCGCTGGGAGCCGGACTTCACCCTGCGCGGTGAAGCCTGGGATCTGCCGGTTACCGGCTATCGCAACGGCGTGGTGCAGCCGCTGCGCCTGTGGCAGGCGGTGCATGCTCATCCTTTCGACCTGACGCTGTTTAACGAGGGGAAATTCCTGAAGGCGGAGCAGCAGGGCATTGATGCGGCGAAGCTGACTAAAGTGCTGTATCCCAACGACAACCATCAGGAAGGCAAGCGCCTGCGCCTGATGCAGCAGTATTTCCAGTGCGCCTGCTCAGTGGCGGATATTCTGCGCCGTCACCACCTGGCCGGGCGCAGCATCCATCAGCTGCCCGACTTTGAAGTTATCCAGCTGAATGATACTCACCCCACCATCGCCATTCCGGAAATGCTGCGCGTGCTGCTGGATGAGCATCAGCTGAGCTGGGATGACGCCTGGGCCATCACCAGCCGCACCTTCGCTTACACTAACCACACGCTGATGCCGGAAGCGCTGGAGCGTTGGGATGAGAAGCTGCTACGCAGCCTGCTGCCGCGCCACTTTACGCTGATCAAAGAGATCGACCGCCGCTTTAAAAAGTTGGTCGATAAGCAGTGGCCGGGCGATGAGAAAGTGTGGGCGAAGCTGGCGATTGTGCATCAGAAACAGGTGCGCATGGCCAACCTCTGCGTGGTCAGCGGCTTTGCCGTTAACGGCGTGGCGGCGCTGCACTCGCAGCTGGTGGTGAAGGATCTGTTCCCGGAATATCACCAGCTGTGGCCGGAAAAATTCCACAACGTCACCAACGGCATCACGCCGCGCCGCTGGCTGAAGCAGTGTAATCCGGCGCTGGCCGGGCTGATTGACGACACGCTGAAGGTAGAGTGGGCCAACGATCTTGCTGCCCTGCAGGGGCTGGAGAAGTTTGCCGACGATAAGGCATTTCGGAAAAAATATCGCCAGATTAAACACGATAACAAGCTGCGGCTGGCGGCTTACATCGAGCAGCGCACCGGCATTGTGGTCAATCCCAACGCGCTGTTTGATGTGCAGATCAAGCGCCTGCATGAGTACAAACGCCAGCACCTCGGGCTGATGCATATCCTCTCGCTGTATAAGCGGCTGCGCGACAATCCCCAGCTCGACGTGGTGCCGCGCGTGTTCCTGTTCGGTGCCAAAGCTGCGCCGGGCTACTACCTGGCAAAAAATATTATCTACGCCATCAACAAAGTGGCGGAGAAGATTAACCAGGATCCGCTGATCGGCGACAAGCTGAAAGTGGTGTTTATCCCCGATTACCGCATCACCGCCGCGGAGCTGATGATCCCGGCAGCGGACCTGTCGGAGCAGATCTCGACCGCCGGTTATGAAGCCTCCGGTACCGGCAATATGAAGCTGGCGCTGAACGGTGCGCTGACCGTGGGAACGCTGGACGGCGCCAACGTCGAGATCGCCGAGCAGGTGGGTGAAGAGAATATCTTTATCTTTGGCAACACCGTCGATGAGGTGAAGGCGCTGAAAGCGGGCGGCTATGACCCGATCAAGCTGCGTAAAAAAGATAAGCACCTCGACAGCCTGCTGAAAGAGCTGGAGAAAGGCTTCTTTAGCGATGGCGACAAGCACGCCTTCGATATGATGCTGCACAGCCTCGGCAAGGGGGGCGATCCCTGGCTGGTGCTGGCCGATTTTGCTGAATACTGCGCGGCGCAGCTGCAGGTGGAAGCGCTCTATCGTGACCAGGAAGCCTGGACGCGTGCGGCCATTCTTAACACAGCCCGCACCGGGATGTTCAGCTCGGACCGTTCGGTACGCGACTACCAGCAGCGTATCTGGCAGGCAAAGCGCTAAGGAGCGGCTTATGGATGCAAAGAAGTTTGAGCAGGCCGCTGCGGCGGCCGGTATTTCAGCCAAATATATTAACGCCTTCGGCCAGCCGGAAGCGGTCAGCCGGGAGACGCGTGAGAAGCTGCTGGCGGCGATGAGTGAGCCGCTGAAAAGTGAGGATGCGCCGCTGCCGCCCTGCAAAGTTTTGTTGAAAAAGCGCGAGCAGCGGCTGGAGATTGGCGGCAAAGGGCGCTTTCAGTGGTGTTTTACCAGTGAAAAAGGACGCGAGTTTTACGGCGAGGTGAACGGCGGCGAGCAGATTCGCCTGCCGCAGAATCTGCCCAACGGCTACCATCAGCTGCTGCTGCGTCAGGGCAAAAAACAGTGGCCGTGCCGGATTATTATCGCACCCAGGCGCTGTTATGAGCCGGCAGAACTCAAGCGCGGGCAGAAACTGTGGGGCGCCACCGTGCAGCTCTACACCCTGCGCTCGCAGCACAACTGGGGGATGGGGGATTTCAGCGATCTGAAACGCATGGTGACTGATATTGCGCAGCGCGGGGGGGCATTTATCGGCCTCAACCCGGTGCATGCGCTCTATCCGGCGATGCCGGAAAACGCCAGCCCTTACAGCCCGTCATCACGCCGCTGGCTTAACGTGATGTATATCGACGTCGCGGCAGTGCCTGATTTCCAGCACAGCGCTGCCGCCCAGCGCTGGTGGCAGCAGAAAAATACCCAGCAGGCGTTAAAAAAGGCGCGCGACACCGAGTGGGTGGATTACGCCACGGTGGGCGAGCTGAAGCTGCAAGGGCTGCGTCACGCCTGGCAATCTTTCCGCCAGCGCGATGAGCAGGATGCCACCCGCCAGCATTTCGCGCAGTTTGTTGCCGTTGGCGGCGAGAGCCTGTTTTCGCAGGCGACCTACGATGCTTTGCACGCGGCGATGCTGAAGGAAGATGCCAGCCGCTGGGGCTGGCCGGTGTGGCCCGCCGACTATCAGCACGGCCAGAGTGAGGCGGTGCAGCAGTTCAGCCGCGATAACCCTGATGAGGTGCAGTTCTGGCTGTGGCTGCAGTGGCTGGCGAATCGCCAGTTCGATGAGTGCTGGCAGCAGTGCCAGCAGCAGCAGATGCCGATTGGCCTGTATCGCGATTTAGCGGTCGGCGTGGCGGAGGGGGGCGCGGAGACCTGGAGCGATCGCGAGCTCTATCGCCTGAAGGCTTCGGTCGGTGCACCGCCGGATATCCTCGGTCCGCTGGGTCAGAACTGGGGCTTGCCGCCGATGGATCCGCACGTGATGACGGCACGCGGCTATCAGCCGTTTATCGATCTGCTGCGCGCCAATATGGCAAGCTGCGGCGCGCTGCGTATCGATCATGTGATGTCGCTGCTGCGCCTGTGGTGGATCCCCTACGGCGAGACCGCTAACTTCGGCGCCTACGTCTACTATCCGGTTGACGATCTGATGGCGATCCTCGCGCTGGAAAGCGAGCGCCATCAGTGCATGGTGATCGGCGAAGATCTCGGCACGGTGCCGGTGGAAATTGTCAGCAAGCTGCGCGATAACGGGGTTTATTCGTGGAAGGTGCTCTATTTCGAGCAGGAGGGGATGGACCGCTACCGTTCTCCAGCGGCGTGGCCACGTCAGTCGATGGCGAGTGCGACCACGCACGACCTGCCGACGCTGCGCGGCTTCTGGAGCGCCGGGGATCTCACTCTCGGCGAAACCCTGGGCCTCTATCCGGATAAGGTGGTGCTGAGCAAGCTGTACGCTGACCGTACGCGGCAGAAGCAGGCGTTGTTAAACGCGCTGCACCGCTACGGCTGCGTGCCGAAAAGCTGCGGTAGCCAGGCGGCGAAAATGGCGATGACGGCAACGCTTAATCGCGGCATGCAGCGCTTTATCGCCGACAGCAATAGCGCCTTACTGGGGTTACAGCCGGAGGACTGGCTGGATATGGAAAAACCGGTCAATGTGCCGGGCACCACCGATCAATACCCGAACTGGCGGCGCAAGCTGAGCGTGAGTCAGGAGGCGATGTTTGCCGACCCGAGAGTCAACCGCTTGATTAAGGATTTGGATAAGCGGCGTAAAAGCTGAACACGGGACGACCGGAACAGAAGGTCTTCATCCTGACCGTTGCAAACCCTCAACACGGGACGACCGAAACAGAAGGTCGTCCCCTACCGCTGTTTCGGTCCGCCCTGGTTTAAGGCGTAAAGGCTTTAAATATCACCGAGCCATTCACCCCGCCGAAGCCAAACCCGTTCACCAGCGCGCTGCCGATCGGCATCCGGCGCGCCTCATTCTGCACCACGTTTAACCCTTCAGCACCGCTGTCGAGCTGGGAAATATTCAGCGATGGCGGGGCAATACCGTCGCGCATTGCCAGCAGTGAGAAGATGGCGCCCACTGCACCCGCCGCACCCAGCAGGTGACCGGTGGCGGATTTGGTGGAGGAGATTGCGGTTTTCGCCCCGTCACCGAGCACGCGGCGTAGCGCATTCATCTCCGCCAGGTCGCCGACCGGGGTGGAGGTCGAGTGCGCATTGATATAATCGATATCGCTGCCCGTCATCCCCGCCTGCTGCAGCGCAATGCTCATTGCCCTGGCTGCGCCTTCACCATCTTCCGGCCCGGCAGTGATGTGGTATGCATCCGACGTGGTGCCGTAGCCGACCACTTCCGCCAGAATAGTGGCGCCGCGCTGCTGTGCGCTGCTCAGCTCTTCCAGCACCAGCATGCCGGCGCCTTCACCCATCACAAAACCGTCGCGGCGCTGATCGAACGGTCGCGAGGCCTGCTCTGGATGGTGGTTAAAGGCGGTTGAGAGGGCGCGTGCCGCCTGGAAGCCGCCGAGCGATACCGGGTTAATGCAGGACTCACTGCCGCCAACCACGGCGATATCCGCCTCATCATAGCGAATAGCGCGGAAACCATCGCCGATGCTCTGAATGCTGGCCGCACAGGCAGAAACTGGCGTGCCTAAGATGCCTTTAAAGCCGTATTTGATCGCCACATGCGACGAGGCAAGGTTGGCGATAAATGAGGGAATAGTAAACGGTGACAGCCTGCGACTGCCTTTTTCCGCCACGGTTTTCACCGCATTATTGATGGCGTGAAAGCCACCAATGCCGGTGGCAATAATCGTCGCGGTGCGCAGTTTTGCCGCTTCCGCCAGAGTGTGCAGCCCCGCCTGGCTTATCGCTTCTTCAGCGGCGGCCAGCGCCAGATGGATAAAGCGGTCAGCTTTACGCTGCTCCTTTGGGGGAATTAACGCATCGATATCAAAGCCGTACTCGGGGTCCTGAGCGACAGACTGAACCTGCCCGCCCACGCGAATGGCGGTGTCACCGTGCGCCTCTTCATCGAGATGACGAATGCCGGACTGCCCGGCGATCAGCCGCTGCCAGCTGCCTGCCACGCCGTTGCCCAATGGGCCAATCAGACCCATGCCGGTGATAACAACTCTTCTGCCAGTATTATTCAACATGATGACCTGTAGGTTAGGGAAACTGATTTCAGTGTACACGTGTAAGCTGAAAGATCCACACTCAATCGCAGCGGGGGTAGGCGCGCTGAGACGGAAAAAGGGTCAGGATGAGGGGAATGGAGTGTAGGGGATGGGCAGGCCCATCCCGCTAGATAACGAGGTCAATCAGTAGAAGGAGTGCTCGCCGCGCTGGTGCTCGGTGAGGTCACGCACGCCCTTCAGCTCAGGGAAGGCGGCCAACATCTCTTTTTCGATGCCCTCTTTCAGGGTCACGTCGACCATGGAACAGCCGTTACAGCCGCCGCCAAACTGCAGGATGGCGAAGCCTTCATCGGTGATTTCCATCAGCGAGACTTTACCGCCGTGGCTGGCGAGCTGCGGGTTAATCTGGGCCTGCAGCAGGTACTCAACGCGCTCGACCAACGGCGCGTCGTCGTTCACTTTACGCATTTTGGCGTTTGGCGCTTTCAGCGTCAGCTGTGAACCCAGGTTATCGGTGACGAAGTCGATTTCCGCGTCTTCCAGATAAGGGGCGCTGAGCGCGTCAACGAAGGCGGATAGCTTCTCGAACTTCAGTTCGGTATCCGTCGCTTCGACTGCATCGGGCGGGCAGTAGGAGACGCCGCACTCTGCGGTCGGCGTACCCGGATTAATCACGAATACGCGAATTTGGGTGCCATCTTCCTGCTTTGACAGCAATTTTGCGAAGTGCTCTTGTGCAGAGTCGGTAATTAGGATCATGGCGATTGCTCAATAGTTGACTAATTTCGTTGGTTATAATACGCCCATCACCGACGCTCTACAAGGTTCGGCACAGGCACCATATCTGTATGCTGGCCGCGCCCTGGGCCAGTAAAATGCGGCTGATCTCAGCCACGGTACTGCCGGTGGTGACCACATCGTCCAGTAAGGCGATATGGTGACCGCGCACCTGCGTTTCAAGCCGAAACGCACCGCGCAGGTTTTTTCGCCGGGCGAGAGCCCCCAGGCGATGCTGCACTTTTCCAGCGCGCACCCGCGTTAGCGCATGCGGCAGATATTGGCACGGCGTCCAGCGCGCCAGCGCGCGGGCGATATCCTCTAACTGATTATAGCCACGCCGCCATGCCCGGTGATGATGCAGCGGCACGCTCAGCAGCAGGGAGGGGCGCATCAGCCCGTGGTCCCGCCGCCGCATTAACCAGCTTAGCAGTATTAGCCGCGCCAGCATTACCGCCTGTGCGGTGCCGTGATAAAACTTCAGGCGATTCACCAGCTGGCTGAGTGGCGGTTGCCAGGGCGTGACCGCAAGCAGCGCTCCCCAGGGCGGCGGGCGGCGCAGGCAGCGGCCACACTCGTGCAGGCCGCCATGGTGGCCTAATCCGCAGCGCGGGCAGCAGTGACGGCGCAGCGGTAACCCCCGCAGACAAATGCTGCAGATCCCGTGGGCGGCCACAGCGAGCGGCATCTGGCATAGCCAACAGACAGCCGGCATTGGTAGCATAGCGACCTCATAAGCAAAAACAGGACCCTAACTCATGACGGCACTGCACTGGGAGACAATTGGACAGGGAGATCGCCATCTTGTGCTGCTGCACGGATGGGGGCTGAATGCGGGCGTGTGGCATTGCATCAGCGAGCGGCTCAGCGCACATTTTTGCCTGCACCTCGTTGACCTGCCGGGCTATGGACGCAGCCGGAATTTTCCGGCGATGACGCTGGATGAGATGGTCGCAACGATTCTGCCGCAGGCACCTGAACGCGCTATGTGGCTCGGCTGGTCACTGGGTGGACTGGTGGCGAGCCAGCTGGCGCTGAGCCACCCTGAGCGCGTCAGCGGATTGATTAGCGTGGCTTCCTCCCCCTGCTTCAGCGCACAGCCGCAGTGGCCGGGCATCAGGCCGGAAACCCTGAGCGGCTTCCAGCATCAGCTCAGCGAAGATTTCCAGCGCACCGTGGAGCGTTTTCTGGCGCTGCAAACCCTGGGCACCGAGAGCGCGCGCCAGGATGCACGCCTGCTGAAAGGCGTGGTGCTGGAACAGCCGATGCCGACGCCGCAGGTGTTAAACGGCGGGCTGGAGATCCTGCGTACCGCCGATCTGCGCGCAGCGATGAGCGTGCTGCAAATGCCGCTGCTCAGGCTGTACGGCGCACTCGATGGGCTGGTGCCGCGTAAGATTGCCGCGCTGCTGGATGAGCGCTGGCCGCACAGCCGCAGTCACATTATCACCAAAGCTGCCCATGCACCCTTTATCTCCCATCCGGATGATTTTTGTCGTGAAGTGCTGGAGTTTGCGTCGCCAATACGTTGATAAACGTTGCAATAGTTACTACTTGCAACAATTATGTCAGTTGCCGCACTTGGCGACAGCAACAATACTGTTTAGCGGCAGCGCACGGCGCTGTCAGACAAACCGAAGTTTTGGCCTAAGGAGAGGATCCAGGATGAAAAAGATTATTGCTATCACCACTCTGCTCATCACCGCCGCATTCACCTTCAACGCCAGCGCTGCGCAAGAGATTTCGCGCGAAAAAGCGGCTGAGATGAAGCTGGAAAAAGTCGGCACCGTGACCACCAACTCAACGCTCGATCCGATGGATGCGAAAAAACACCTGTCAAAAAAGGCCGATGAGAAGGGCGGCAAGTATTTCGTGATTATCGCCGCAGATGAAGGCGACCATACTCACGCCCTGGCTGAAGTGTACAAGTAATCGATCTCCTGCCCACCGCGGGTGGGCAGTATTTTAGATTTTCAGCCAGCGAAAGCTCCACGGCGCCAGTTCCAGCCCCTGATGCCCATCCACCCGCTCATCATTCGCCACATCGCGATACCAGCGCGCTTCCGGCAGGGTATAGCTTACCGTTTTGCCACTCAGGTTGTAGACACACCACAGGCTCTCTTTTTCGTCCCGCGCCTGGCGCTGCATCACCAGCAGTGAATTATCGCTGTCGGCGATATGCATCGGGTTATCCGGATGGAATGCGGGCTGGCGTTTACGCACCTGCACCAGCTGGCTGAGCGCATACCACACCCGGTAGCGCAGGGAATCAGTCTCGCTCAGCGCCTGCTCAATGTCGCTGACGGCGTATTTCTGCCGGTTAATCGCCCGGTTATGCCCTGCTGCTTTTACCCCCTCCATGTCATTGCGCGAGCCGAGAATGCTCTGGATATAAATCGCCGGCACGCCGGGGAAGGCCAGCAGCAGGGCATGCGCCAGCAGGAAGCGCTGCAGGCGGGTATCGTCATCGTCATCCCGTTGGTTCAGCGCATCCATATAGGTGACGTTGATTTCATACGGGCTGGTGCTGCCGTCAGGGTTATTTTTATAGGAGATCAGCGCGCCTTCCATCGCCAGATCGCGCACCAGCGAGACAATTTCGGTTTCCGGCAGGATGCCGCGCAGCGGGTTCAGGCCGATGCCGTCGTGCGAAGCGAGGAAGTTGAAAAAGGTGGTGCTGCCACCGCTGCTGTCGAGCGAGGCCGCCCACTGGCGCAGTGCGCGCGCGGAGCCGTAGTGAATAGCGTGCAGCACCAGCGGCGGCAGGGAAAACTGGTACACCATCTGCGCTTCATCGCGGCCGTTGCCGAAGTAGCTGATGTTGTCTTTGTGCGGCACGTTGGTTTCCGTTACCACCACGGTGCCTGGGGCGACTTCGTTGGCAATGGCGCGGAACAGTTTCACCAGCTGGTGGGTTTTCTCCAGATGGATGCAGGAGGTGCCGGGGGTTTTCCACATATAGCCGACGGCATCCAGCCGCACATAGTCGGCACCTTTTTTCAGGTAGTCGAGCAGCACGTTAACCATAGCGATCAGCACTTGCGGATTGGCGAAGTTCAGGTCGATCTGGTCCGCGCTAAAGGTGGTCCAGATATAGCGCGTTTCGCCGTCGGCCATGGTAAACGGCGTCAGCAGCGGCGAGGTGCGTGGGCGGGTCACGGCTGTTAAATCGGTGGCGGGGGGCATGCTGATAAAGAAGTCATCCCAGCCGGGATCCTGCGCCAGATAGTGCGCGAACCAGGCGCTGTGCGCGGACATATGATTGCAGACAAAATCGAACATCAGGCGCGTGTGCTGGTGCAGCTCGGCGATCTCCTGCCAGCTGCCGCACCGGGGATTAACCTGGTGATAATCTATCACCGAGAAGCCGTCGTCGGATGAATACGGGAAAAAGGGCAGCAGGTGAACCAGGTTAAAACTGGACTGTAAATGCTGCTGATAGAAGCGCGAGAAGGTGTTCAGGGTAGGGGTATCGTCCTGATGAAACTGGTCGGCATAGGCGATCAGCACCACATCGTTTTCATCCCAGTGGGCTTTTCGCTGCTGATGAATCTGCGCCCGCGCCTCGTCAATCAGCGTATGCAGGCGCTGCAGGTACGATGGCGGAAAAGCGTATTCGTAGATCTTATCTATTAAGTTATTGATAATATCCATTTTTATTTCGGCTGCCACCGCAGGTGAAAAATCAGGCGTTATTTTTCACTGTAGACGCTGGTCACAAAATCGCAACTTACATCAGTGGCAATTGTCGCTTTTTGCGCAACCAGAGCAGCCGCTCACCCCATTTTTTACCGGGATTAGCCCCGGCCGGATGCGGATGCGTCGCAGGACTAGCAGCAGTAACGCATTAATCAGTATCACACTGGCGATGATCAGCAGGCTGCTGCGCGGGTGCTGGTCAAAACGGGCAAGTTGATAGAACAGGGCAGAGAGTGAGTACGCCAGATCGATGCCCCACACGACAGAGAAGAGCATCCAGCGGGCGCTGCTTTCGCGCGCGATGGCTCCCATCACCGAGACGCAAGGGACATACAGCAGCACAAAGATCAGGTAGCTGTAGGCGGCGGCATCGCTGGCAAATTTACTGTGCATGGTACCCATCGCACCGCTGGCCATTTCGGCATCACCTTTGCTGGCTTCAATCGGGTTCGCCAGCACGCTGAGGCTGAACGTCGCCCGCACGCTCTGCCAGGTTTGCACGGCGGCCTCCTTGAGCTGATCGATCAGGCTAAACTGCGCCGCGTCAAACGGCTGCCGCTGCAGCGCTTCTGCGGTGTAGAGCGTGTTGAGCGTGCCGACCACCACCTCCTTCGCCATTGCCCCGGTCAGCAGCCCGACGGTCGCCTGCCAGTTATCGCGTTGCACGCCAATCGGCGACAGCAGCGGGGTCAGCGTGCGGCTGACGCTGGCGAGGGCCGAGTCGTTGAGGTTACTGACCGGCTGACCGCTGAAGGTAAAACTGTTCAGCCCGCCAATCACGACGCTGACCAGCACAATCACTTTGCCCGCGCGCAGCGCAAAGCCGCGCAGACGCTGCCACGTCTGTAACAGCAGACTTTTAAGGTGCGGAACGTGCCATGTGGGCAGCTCCATCACAAACGGGCTGGCCGCGCCGCGCATCAGCGTATGCTTGAGCAGCAGGCCGGTCGCGATAGCGGCACCCATGCCGAGCAGATAAAGGCTGAATACAACCAGCGCCCCGCGCTGACCAAAGAACGCTGCCGCAAACACCGCGAAGATAGCCAGGCGTGCACCGCAGGAGATAAACGGCGCCATCAGCACGGTAATCAGGCGCTCACGCGGGGCATCAAGCGTGCGCGCACCCATGACTGACGGGACATTGCAGCCAAAGCCGACAATCAGCGGCACGAAAGATTTCCCCGGCAGGCCGAGCGCCTGCATCAAGCGGTCCATCACAAAGGCGGCACGCGCCATATAGCCAGAATCTTCCAGCAGTGAGAGAAACAGGTACATCATGCCGATCTGGGGGATAAGCGGCATCACCGTATTGATACCACCGCCAATCCCCTGCGCCAGAAACAGCGTCAGCCATTCTGGCAGGTGCAGCGTGATGCCCAGCCACTGCGTACCCTGAATAAACAGCGCCGCCGACCCGAGGTCGAACAGCGGCTGTAGTGCACCGCCGAGATTAATGGCGAGGAAAAACATCAGGTACATCACCAGCAGGAAGAAGGGCAGGCCAAGCCAGCGGTTCATCGTCAGGCGGTCGAGATGCTGTGACACCCCCTTGCGCGTTCCCTGCTGCTGAATGGCCTGGCAGCACAGGGTTTCAATCGTCTGATAGCGGCTGCTGACGATGCTTTGCGCCACGTCTGCTGCTGCCTGCCGGGATACGGCGGGCAGCAGCCGGGCGGCATCCACGGCCTGCTGCTGGCTCCAGATATCCCCTTCCAGCATTTGCAGCGCCAGCCACTTTTTTTGCGCCGGCGAGAGGGGGGCCGCCATGGCCGCAGCCAGCTGTGCTACCGCCTGTTGCACCGCAGCAGGGTAGGCGACAGCGATCTGCGCGCAGCGAGGTGGGTAATGATCAATGGCCTGTTTCAGCCGATCAATCCCGCGCCCGCGTGTGGAGACCAGCGGTACTACCGGGCATCCCAGCGCCTGCTCCAGCGCTGCAATGTCTATTCTGAGCTGCTGGCTTTCGGCCATGTCCAGCATGTTGAGCGCGATGATGCAAGGTAGCCCCATCTCCAGCAGCTGCAGCGTAAGGTAGAGGTTGCGCTCCAGATTGCTGGCATCCACCACGTTGATCACCAGCGAAGCCTCCATGCTCAGCAGGTACTGACAGGCGATCTGCTCATCCAGCGAGGCCTGCTCCGAGAGGGTGGTCAGCGAGTAACAGCCGGGCAGATCGACCAGCTTCACCTGATGCTGTGCGGTGGTAAAGCGCCCCTCTTTACGCTCAACCGTGACGCCCGCCCAGTTGCCGACGCGCTGGCGAGCGCCGGTCAGCTGATTAAACAGGGTGGTTTTGCCAACGTTTGGGTTACCGGTCAGGGCGAGAGTCGTGTTTTTCATTAAGCTCCCTCCCCGGCTTCAATGGCTTCAAGCAGCAGCAGGGAAAGCTCTTTGCGGCGCAGCATCAGGCTGGTACGGCGGGTTTCGATATGCAGCGGGTCGCCGAGCGGCGCTACGCGCACCAGGGTAAAGCAGGTGCCGGGCAGCAGGCCCTGCGCCATCAGTTTCTGACGAAAAGCCGCGCTGAGCGTGGGAGAAAAACCGGTAATCCGGTAGCTGTGCTGGGGGATCAGTTGCATTGTCCTGGCCTGCTGACATGTTGGACGCGAGAGTGAGACAATGAATTTTAATGAGAATGATTATTGCTCACATTGATATTGAGCAAGGTTATAGCGGAGAACGGGAGCGGTTTTTTGCAAAAAAGGGCGGGCCTGGCAGCCCGCCCTGAGGTTTAGCTCTTTTTACCAAACGCGGCGGCGAGGGCATCGCCCATCGCGCTGTTACCGGCGGGCTGCGTGGCTGGGCGCGGCTTGCTGCCTTTTGCCGGGCGCGCATTGTCACGGCCGTTAGCCGCGCTGCTACCGCCGCCACGACGCGCGTTGGTTTCACCCGGCTGCTCGTCCAGGCGCATGGTCAGGGCGATACGCTTGCGCTGCAGATCCACTTCCATCACCTTTACTTTGACGATATCCCCGGCTTTCACCACTTTATGCGGATCATCAACAAACTTGTCGGAGAGGGAGGAGATATGTACCAGGCCGTCCTGATGCACGCCGACATCGACGAACGCGCCGAAGTTGGTGACGTTGGTGACGGAGCCTTCCAGCACCATGCCCGGCAGCAGATCGTTCATGGTATCAATGCCGTCGGCAAACTGGGCAGTTTTGAACTCTGGACGCGGATCGCGCCCCGGTTTTTCCAGCTCTTTGATGATATCGCTGACGGTTGGCACGCCGAAACGCTCGTCGGTGAAATCGACCGCGCGCAGGTCGCGCAGCACGGACGGGTTCCCCATCAGCTCATTCAGCGCCTGTTCGGTGGCGGCGAGAATGCGCTCCACCACCGGGTACGCTTCCGGGTGCACCGTGGAGGCATCCAGCGGGTTATCGCCCTGTGAGATGCGCAGGAAGCCCGCGCACTGCTCAAAGGCTTTCGGTCCAAGGCGGCCCACTTTCAGCAGCTGCTGGCGGTTCTGGAAGCGGCCGTTCTCATCACGCCAGCTGACAATATTCTGGGCGATCATTTTGCTCAGGCCGGCCACGCGGGTCAGCAGCGGCACTGAAGCGGTGTTCAGATCCACGCCTACGCCGTTTACGCAGTCTTCCACTACCGCATCCAGCTTCTTCGCCAGCTGGCTCTGACTCACGTCATGCTGGTACTGGCCCACGCCGATGGATTTAGGGTCGATCTTCACCAGTTCGGAGAGCGGATCCTGCAGACGGCGGGCAATGGATACCGCACCACGAATCGAAACGTCCAGGTCCGGGAACTCCAGCGCCGCCAGTTCAGAGGCGGAATAAACCGACGCGCCCGCCTCGCTGACGATCACTTTCTCGCCTTTCACCTGCGGGAACTGCTTCTGCACCTCAATGTAGAAACGCTCGGTTTCGCGTGAGGCGGTGCCGTTACCGATAGCCACCAGCTCAACGTTATGTTTGGTGCACAGCGCGGCCACTGTCGCCGCCGCTTTGGCGGTCTGCCCGGTGTGCGGGTAGATGGTATCGGTGGCAACCAGCTTGCCGGTCGCATCCACTACCGCTACTTTCACGCCGGTACGCAGGCCCGGATCGAGACCCATAGTGGCGCGCATCCCGGCCGGGGCCGCCATCAGCAGGTCATGCAGGTTGCGGGCAAACACGTTAATCGCTTCGTCTTCCGCCCGCTCGCGCACCGTGCCCATCAGCTCGGTTTCGAGGTGCAGCAGCACTTTGATGCGCCAGGTCCAGCTCACCACGGCTTTACGCCAGGCATCGGCCGGAGCGTTGTTGAGACGCAGGTTGAGGTGCTCGGTAATAATCTGTTCGCCGTGGCTTTCACGCGGCGGCTCGTCAAACTGCGGGTCGGCATTCAGCGACAGCTGCAGGATGCCTTCGTTGCGGCCACGGAACATGGCCAGTGCGCGGTGGGAAGGCACGCCGGACAGGGCTTCGTGATGGTCAAAGTAGTCGCGGAATTTCGCGCCTTCTTCCTGCTTGCCGTCAACCACGCGGGAGACGAGGTGAGCATTTTTCCACAGGTATTCACGCACTTTTGCCAGCAGGCTGGCGTCTTCGGCAAAGCGCTCCATCAGGATATAGCGCGCGCCATCCAGCGCCGCTTTGCTGTCGGCAACGCCTTTATCGGCGTCAACATAGCCCGCAGCCAGCTGCTCAGGATCGTGTTTTGGCTCCTGCCACAGCGTGTTGGCCAGCGGTTCCAGACCGGCTTCAATGGCGATCTGCCCGCGCGTGCGGCGCTTCTGTTTATACGGCAGGTAGAGATCTTCGAGCTCGGTTTTGCTCAGCGTGGCGTTAATCGCCGCGGCCAGCTCGTCGGTCAGTTTGCCCTGATCGGCGATGGATTTCAGAATGGACTGGCGGCGGTCAGCGAGTTCGCGCAGGTAGCCAAGGCGGGTTTCCAGCTGGCGCAGCTGGGTGTCGTCCAGCCCGCCGGTCACTTCCTTACGATAACGTGCGATAAACGGCACGGTATTACCTTCGTCCAGCAGGCGAACAGCGGCTTCAACCTGTTCAGCTCGGGCCTGCAGTTCACTTGCAATCAGGCGGCTCAGCGAATCTTTCATCATTGGGATACTTTAATGGCTTAAGAAATTGGCAACAGTTATACGGATTGCAGCGGCAGAATGCTACTTTACCCTTCATACTTCAAGCCGCAGGCGCGTTGGCTACATTCGTTCACCCGAATCACTTACTTATGTAAGCTCATCGGGATTCGCTCATTTGCCGCCTTCCTGCACCTCGAATTATTTTGGGTAAGAACAGGCCGCCGCGGTGCGGATTAGGATTCTTTAACGTAGCGGATGTCGTTGACGTACCACAGCGCTTCACCGACCGGCGTTTGCACGGTGGCGGCATCGCCGACCTCCTTCTTCAGCAGGGCGCGCGCCATCGGTGAGTCGATGGAGATGTAATCGTTACGGCCAAAAATTTCGTCATAGCCGACGATGCGAAAACGCTTGATCTCTCCGTCGTCATTCTCCACTTCCACCCAGGCGCCAAAGAACACTTTGCCATCCTGCTGCGGACTGTAATCGACGATGCGCAGCTGCTCCAGGCACTTGGTCAGGTAGCGCACGCGGCGGTCAATTTCCCGCAGGCGCTTCTTGTTGTACTGATAGTCGGCGTTTTCACTGCGGTCGCCAAGGCTGGCCGCCCAGGTCACCTTCTTCGTCACTTCCGGGCGCTCTTCGCGCCAGAGAAAATCCAGCTCTTTCTTCAGCAGATTGTAGCCTTCACGGGTAATCAGTTTTGTTTTCATCGTTCAGCCATCATCGTCGCGGTTTGCCCGCTATTCTGTGATGCCCGGCGTGCGGATGCAAATCACGCATTGCGAATTATCCCCGAACGTTACTGCTTGTTTGTTCTGACAAATACCGCGCGTGAACTTTGTGCTTCAGCCGTGGTTTTTTGCCAGAATTTCAAGATAAGCTGCTGTTTAATATGCTTTGTAACAATTTCGGCTACAATATAAACCATTATTGACTGTTACATTCAGGCATCTTTTTTGAAAATACCAGCTCAGGCAATAGCGCCTTTGGGAGTCACTCAATGCAAGAAAATTACAAAATCCTGGTGGTCGATGATGACATGCGTTTACGTGCGCTACTGGAACGCTATCTGACCGAACAGGGTTTCCAGGTGCGTAGCGTGGCAAATGCCGAGCAGATGGACCGTCTGCTGACGCGTGAATCCTTCCATCTGATGGTGCTGGACCTGATGTTGCCGGGCGAAGATGGCCTGTCGATCTGCCGCCGTCTGCGCAGCCAGAGTAACCCGATGCCGATCATTATGGTGACCGCGAAAGGTGAAGAAGTGGACCGTATCGTCGGGCTGGAAATCGGCGCGGATGACTACATTCCGAAGCCTTTCAACCCGCGTGAGCTGCTGGCGCGTATCCGTGCCGTGCTGCGCCGTCAGGCCAATGAGCTGCCGGGCGCCCCTTCGCAGGAAGAGGCGGTGATTGCCTTTGGTAAGTTCAAGCTGAACCTCGGCACGCGTGAGATGTTCCGTGAAGATGAGCCTATGCCACTGACCAGCGGTGAGTTTGCGGTACTGAAAGCGCTGGTCAGCCACCCGCGTGAACCGTTGTCGCGTGACAAGCTGATGAACCTGGCGCGTGGCCGCGAGTACAGTGCGATGGAGCGTTCTATCGACGTGCAGATCTCCCGCCTGCGCCGCATGGTGGAAGAAGATCCGGCCCATCCGCGCTACATCCAGACCGTCTGGGGCCTGGGTTATGTCTTCGTGCCGGACGGCAGTAAGGCATGAGGCGACTCCGCTTCTCTCCCCGCAGTTCATTTGCCCGCACGCTACTGTTGATCGTTACCTTGCTGTTTGTCAGCCTGGTAACGACCTATCTGGTGGTGCTTAACTTTGCCATACTGCCCAGCCTGCAGCAGTTTAACAAAGTGCTGGCGTATGAAGTGCGTATGTTGATGACCGACCGGCTGCAGCTGGAAGATGGCACGCAGCTGGAAGTGCCGCCGGCATTTCGCCGTGAGATATACCGCGAGTTGGGCATTTCGCTGTATACCAACGCGGCGGCGGAAGAGAGCGGATTACGCTGGGCGCAACACTACGAATTCCTCAGCCAGCAGATGGCGCAGCAGCTCGGTGGCCCGACCGATGTGCGCGTCGAGGTGAATAAAAACTCACCGGTGGTCTGGCTGAAAACCTGGCTGTCGCCCGATATCTGGGTGCGCGTGCCGCTGACTGAAATCCATCAGGGCGATTTCTCGCCGCTGTTCCGCTACACGCTGGCGATCATGCTGCTGGCGATTGGCGGTGCGTGGTTGTTTATCCGCATCCAGAACCGACCCCTGGTGGAGCTGGAGCACGCTGCGCTGCAGGTGGGTAAAGGGATTATTCCGCCGCCGCTGCGCGAGTATGGCGCGTCCGAGGTGCGTTCAGTTACCCGGGCTTTTAACCAGATGGCTTCCGGCGTTAAGCAGCTGGCCGATGACCGAACCCTGCTGATGGCCGGGGTCAGTCACGATCTGCGCACGCCGCTGACGCGTATCCGTCTGGCGACCGAGATGATGTCGGAGCAGGACGGCTACCTTGCGGAGTCGATTAACAAAGATATCGAAGAGTGTAATGCGATTATCGAACAGTTTATCGACTACCTGCGCACCGGCCAGGAGATGCAGTTTGAGCGTGCCGACCTCAACAGCGTGCTGGGCGAAGTGGTGGCCGCAGAGAGCGGCTACGAGCGTGAAATTGAAAATGCGGTGATGTCCGCCGAGCTGATGCTGGATATCAACCCGCTGGCCATCAAACGTGCCGTGGCGAATATGGTGGTTAACGCTGCCCGTTACGGTAACGGCTGGATTAAAGTCAGCTCCGGACGCGAGTTGCAGCGCGGTTGGTTCCAGGTGGAAGATGACGGCCCGGGCATTGAGCCGGACCAGCTGAAGCATCTGTTCCAGCCGTTTGTGCGCGGCGATAGCGCGCGCAGTACCAGCGGCACCGGCCTCGGCCTGGCGATTGTGCAACGTATTATCGATGCGCATCAGGGAACGCTGGAGATCGGCAAGAGCGATAAAGGCGGTCTGCGCATTCGAGCTTACCTGCCGCTGCCTCCGGCCAGCCTGCCCAGCCCGGTGGCGTAAAACGGGTCGACCGGAAAGGAAGGTCGACCCCTGCATGATGGCGGGCGTTCCAGGGGGCGATCCTTTACTCCGAACGACCCGCTATTGTTCGTTAACGTGACCAAAAAACAGCTCGGCAATCTTCGCATTGTCGATCGTCTCCCCGCTTAACGTCCGCACCAGGAACTCACTGCCCAGCAGCTGCAAAGAGATCACAATATCGGGCTGCACGCGCTTAATCTTCTGCAGATGCTGACTGTCGTTCACCAGGCAGATGGTGCGCGTTGCGCTACCGCCCGCCTCTTTTGCCGCCAGCACGATAAACGCATTCTCCGAATCATCGTTGCGCAGAGCGAGGATAAACTTCGCGTGTGCCGATCCCGCCTCCGTTAACACTTCCGAGCTGGAAGGATCGCCGATGACCAGGTCAGTTTCCGGCGGATACTGGTGCGCCAGCCCTTCCGGTACAATCACCGTTAACGCTTCCCCGCGCTGCTTCAGGCCGAGATAGACGCTGTGCGCCAGCGGCGTGGCACCGGCGATAATAAAATGATTTTTACGCATCACGCGGGTAAACCTCCCTTTGATAATTCTTTTCATATTGCCGCCCAGCACCGGGCCGATAATTACGCTGACCGACGTGGCAAACACGGTGATGCCCAGCAGAATAATGGAGACGGTAAACAGGCGCGCATGGGGGGTGAGCGGCACGATATCGCCAAAGCCTGCCGTCGACATACTGACGATTGAATAGTAGAACGCCATGGTGAGATCGCTGATGTGTGGCCGGAACTCTTCACCGAGGTACAGCGAGCCTAGTACGCCATACAGCAGCAGCGAGGTGATGCTGAGCAGGGCAAACAGGCTGCCTGCGGCCAGGCTGGCATGATGAAAGCGCCGCCACAACCACAGCAGCAGCAGGGTGTTGCCGAGCGTGGCGTACAGCAGCAGGTGCCGCGTATGCGGGTTGTTAAGTTCAAACAGCATCATCGCCAGCAGCAGCAGCAGTGAGAAAGCCCAGGCGATGCGCGCGCGCAGCAGTAAACCACAGCCGATAATCATCAGGCTCAGGCCGAGCATAAAGCGCGGGATCTCCAGCAGGCCAAACACCAGCAGGGCATTTTTCCAGGTGGTAAAACCGTCAATCACACCGGGCACGGAGTGCCATGCGTGGTGCAGGGAAGGGTGCAGAAAAAGATAGCCATTTATCGTCACCAGGCAGGCCAGCAGGTGAACGGGGTTAAACAGATAAAGCGTGTGGTGCAGCAGGCGTTTCACGTCACTGTGTTTCCAGAGCCAGGTCGGGATCCTATTTTAGCAGTTTGTCAGGTCGGACAATGAGTAATGTGCGGTAGGAGGCTGCTGGGCTTAAGTCAAAATGGGTCGACCGGAAAAAAGGGTCGACCCCTACGGCATTCTTGCAGTTGTAGGGGCAGACCTGTTTTTCGGTCGCCCCGTGATTATTTTTAGAGAGCAGGTCCGGCCTTCACCAGCGCCTCACCGGCATGCGTGTCGGTGAACTTATCGAAGTTGCTGATAAAGCGTTGCGCCAGGTCGCGGGCTTTCACTTCCCAGTCGGCGGCGCTGGCGTAGGTGTTGCGCGGATCGAGCAGGTGGCTGTCGACGCCCGGCAGCGCCAGCGGTATCTCAAGGTTGAAAATCGGCAACGTTGCCGTCTCCGAATGGGCGATTTCACCGCTGAGGATCGCGTTGATGATGGCGCGGGTATCCTTCAGCGAGATGCGCTTGCCGCTGCCGTTCCAGCCGGTATTCACCAGCCAGGCTTCCGCTCCCGCGGCCTGCATGCGCTTCACCAGCACTTCAGCGTACCGGGTAGGGTGCAGCGTCAGGAACGCGGCGCCAAAGCAGGCGGAGAAAGTTGGGGTGGGCTCGGTCACGCCGCGCTCGGTGCCCGCCAGTTTGGCGGTAAAGCCGGACAGGAAGTGATACTGCGTCTGTTCTGGCGTCAGGCGCGACACCGGCGGCAGCACGCCAAAAGCATCGGCGGTCAGGAAGATCACTTTCTTCGCATGGCCTGCTTTCGATACCGGTTTAACAATGTTGTCGATGTGGTAGATCGGGTAGGAAACGCGGGTGTTTTCGGTTTTGCTGCCGTCGTCGTAATCCACCGTTCCATCGGCGCGCACCACCACATTTTCCAGCAGCGCGTCGCGGCGGATAGCGTGATAGATCTCGGGTTCAGCCTGCTCGGACAGTTTGATGGTTTTGGCGTAGCAGCCGCCTTCAAAGTTAAACACGCCGTCGTCGTCCCAGCCATGCTCGTCATCACCAATCAGCTGGCGCTGCGGGTCGGTCGACAGGGTGGTTTTGCCAGTGCCGGACAGGCCAAAGAACACCGCCACATCGCCTTTTTCACCGACGTTGGCCGAACAGTGCATTGCGGCAATGCCCTTAAGCGGCAGCAGGTAGTTCATGATGGCGAACAGCCCCTTTTTCATCTCGCCGCCGTACCAGGTACCGCCAATCAGCTGGATTTTCTCCGTCAGGTTAAACGCCACAAAGTTTTCTGAATGCAGCCCCTGAGCCTGCCAGTCCGGGTTGGTGCATTTCGCCCCGTTCATCACCACAAAGTCAGGCTTAAAGTCAGCCAGGCCTTGCGCATCCGGGCGGATAAACATGTTTTTGACGAAGTGGGCCTGCCAGGCGACTTCGGTAATAAAGCGCACGCTCAGGCGGCTGTCCGGGTTGGCGCCGCACCAGGTATCGACCACAAATAAGCGCTTACCAGAGAGCTGGGTGGTGACGAGGTTTTTCAGCGACTGCCAGTTCTCCTGCGACAGCGGCTGATTGTCATTCTTGCCTTTACCCTGGTCATTCCACCACAGCGTGTCGCGCGTGACGTCATCGCGCACGATATATTTATCTTTTGGCGAGCGGCCGGTAAAAATACCGGTATCGACGGCAACCGCGCCTGATTGGGTCACTATTCCGCGTTCAAAACCCTGTAAACCGGGCTGGGTTTCTTCCTTAAACAGCGTGTCATAATCGGGGTTATGAACTACCTCAACCGTATCAGTGATGCCATAAGCAACGAGGTCCTGCTTGGTCAGGTCGTTAGCGCGCATGTTACTGCTCCTTTGTCGGTTTTTTGTACTGCTGCAGATGTAGGGGTGTTTCGACGATTTTGCCGTAATGCCTGGCACATTCGGGCGGCTGGCACCGTGACGATCGCGCGCAGTTTACACCTGTCAGACGACAGAGAAAGAGGCAAAAGGAAGAAATGAGAGGCGACACGCGATTCGCTGTAAAGCGGCGTGATTTGTTTCATTTATTAACTAAAGTAAGTGCGATAAGCCAGTGATAAATATCGTGGAATTGCGCATGAAATGGTTGAAAACTCGGCATGTTGGCGATAGAAAGTATCGCATTTTTTTGCTACGAGAAGTTTGTTATGCACAGCATGAGAGTGCAGGGCCAGGAAGACCTGGCCCGAAGGGATTAGTGAACCTGTTGGTCACCGGCAGCTGAATCATTACGGATGGCCGCGATGTCTACGCTGTCAAAGACGTAATGGTTGCCGCAGTAGTCACAGTGCATGTCGATCTCACCGTCTTCCTGCAGGATCTGATCCACTTCTTCCGGCGGCAGCGTGCTCAGCACATCACCACAGCGCTCGCGCGAGCAGGTGCATTTAAAGCAGACGTTTTGCGGCTCGAACAGCGTGACTTCTTCCTCGTGGAACAGGCGCCACAGCACCTCGTTCGCCGGCAGGTCCAGCAGCTCTTCGGTCTTGATGGTTTCCGTCAGCGTCGCCAGATGGTTGAACTCATCCAGGCTGGCATCCTGCGCGGGCAGCACCTGCAGCAGAATGCCGCCTGCGCCCGCTTGGCCTTCACTTTCGCCGGTGCGGATAAACAGACGGGTTGGCAGCTGCTCAGAGCGCATGAAGTAGTCCTCAAGACACTCTGCCAGCGTTTCGCCTTCCAGCCCAACCACGCCCTGATAGCGCTCACCCTCTTTTGGCGAGATGGTGATCACCAGGTAGCCGTTACCGACCATCTCTTTCAGGCTGCTGCCGTCAGCAATCTCGCCCTGCATACGGGCCACACCGCGCATCTCCTGCTGATTATTACCGTTAATAACCGCCATATTCAGTGCGCCATCACCCTGCAGCTGGACCGTGATGTCGCCGTCAAACTTCAGGGTGGCGGTCAGCAGGCTGGTCGCTACCAGCAGTTCGCCAAGCACCTGCTGCACCGGCTGTGGGTAGTCGTGGCCGTCGATAATCTCGCGCCAGGTCTGGGAAATACCTACCAGTTCGCCACGCACGGCGTGATTTTCAAACAGGAAGCGGTGCATCTGGTCTTGCTGGGACATAAGTTTTTCTCTCTTTAATGGCGCGTTATTCGTCGCCAGAATTTTTAAATTTCATCAGGTCGCGACGCTCCTTTTTATCCGGGCGTCGGTCCGGGTGCGGCATACTGAGCGCATTCATCTTGCGTGCCTGCGCGACCTTTTCCCGTTTTTCAATACTTTCTGCCGTCTCGCGATACAGCTGCTGGGCAATCGCTGCCGGACCGCGCTTATCACTGACGCCTTCGATCACCACGGTGCGCTGGTCATTACCCTGGCGCAGCACCAGCTCAGCATCGACTTCAACCAGCTTGCTGGGTTTGCTGCGCTGGCCGTTGTAATGCACCTTGCCGCCTTCAATCATCTCGCGTGCCGCAGCACGGGTTTTATAAAAGCGGGCGGCCCAGAGCCATTTATCAAGCCGCACCCCTTCTGTGGGTTTCTCTTTCATCGCTGGGTTCCTTTTTGGATTCACCTTATATATGGGGCTAACGCCATAAATCAAGGCGCGCTGCGGCGGATACTCACGCGCAACGTGTTCAGGCAGGTAAAGCGGAGAGTCTCAGCCTTAAAAATAGCACAGATGCGGCGATGCTCAGAACATCGGCCGCACGGTCTGGATGTCGCTTAGCGAGTGGTTAAAGCACTTCTCATAATACTGATGAATTTCCATCAGGCGCACGCGGTGGCGATGCATGCGGCGCAGCGCCAGCAGGCTGTTAATCACCAGGCTCAGCGCCAGCACCAGCAGTAACAGACTGCTGGCAAGATAGCGCCACAGGGTGAGGCTATCCGGTTCACTGTGCAGAGCGATGTGGCGCGTGCCGTTGGCATCGGTGGTGATGCTGGTAATAATGCCGCTGGCGCTAAACGGAGTGTGCAGCAGCATGCCGGAGAGCCGCTGCAGTTCCGGCCACTGGTCCGGCGCATTGTAATCAAACAGTGAGACCGCCGGTGCTGGCTGATTGACGAACTGACGGCCCTCATCGCTGAGGATCAGGAAGCCACCCGGGGGAGGGCTGTTCAGCGCTTCTGCCGCACGACGCGTTTCGCGGTAGAAGAAGGAGGAGGTGGCGGTATTGACCAGATTTTCCAGCGCCTCTGCACTGACCGGGCGCAGCAGCACGTTCATGCCGTTCAGCGCGCCGGAGTTAGCGCGGTGCACCAGCGTTTGCCAGTCTTTCGCGTTCCCCAGGTTGACCAGCGCATTTTTCAGGCGCACACAGTCCTGCTCCTGGCTGCACAGATCCTGGGTTTTCTGCACGATATCGGAGAAGTCATCCAGCAGGATCATGCCCGACTTCTGAATGGCAGTCGCCAGCTGCGGGTTAAGTTTCGGGTCGGTACTGGACTGCGGGTGCAGCTGCATGCTGGTGGTGTCCAGCAGCGCCGTTGCCTTATCGATAATATCGGACTGCGGCAGCGGCAGCGGTTCCGCATTGTTCCAGTACATGGCCGAACAGTCGAACGGCATAAACGCATAGCTGCGGTTGCCCTGGTAGGTCGCCGGGATCGAACACATTCCGCTGCCGTTTACCTTCAGGCTGTCACCGACGTGCAGCGGGGCTTTTTCCAACTCGCTGACCTGGGTAACCTGCAAACTTTCCGTGCCTTTGATCCACGCCAGGCTAAGTTTCAGCGGCATGCTGAGCGGGATCCAGCTTATCAGCAGCGCCAGCAGGATCAGCGAACCCACCGCCAGCACGACATTTTTACGCCAGCGCTGGACAGGGAAGTTGCGCACCTCATCCTGTAGCGAGAGGAAGCGCCCCTGGCGCACCACCTGACGGTTGAGGTAGATATCAATTTCGGTGGTCTGGCCAAGATCCTGGGCGACATAGGGTTGCCAGTGCGGCGGGTAGATTAAGTCGATAATGCCGAGCGAGATATTGCTGGCCTGCCCCTGATTAGATTCGCCAAACAGTCCCCAGCGCTTCGGCGCGCCGCGCAGGCAGTGAATTTCGCGCAGATCATTTTCGCCAGGGCGGCGATAGATAAACCAGGCACTGACCGCGATGATGGCAACGCCCGCCAGGATCAGCCAGGGCATCAACACTATTGGCCCGACCAGGCTGATAAAGAACAGCAGCAGCGCGATACAGATAGCGACCGCTTCACGCGTGCCGTCAGGTCGGCTTAGCGCGTACTCTTCTGCACTCTCTTTGCGCACGCTCAGCAGCTCAATATTTTCGCCCTCTTCCTTACGGATAGAGGCATTCTGCCCGGTAGCGCGCACCATTGGCGTCAGCGCGGGCGCTTCCCAGCTGTACTGCGTCAGCGAGTGACCATTAAGTGAGATCACCAGCGGAATGGTTTGCGTTTTGATCAGCTCAACGTAGTTCTCTTCCGCGATATGTTGTTCCCACAGCGGCGGCAAATGCACTTCGACGGCATCAAGGTAGTAGCGCCATTTGTGGGGTTCATCGGTAGAGAGGCCGTAGCGGGTAATCGAGCGGGTGACGGGGTAGACATTGTTGCTTTGCGAGGTGAGCACCAGCTGATCGGGCGAACTGCTGGCTCCGCTGGGCAGAGTCTGATTTTGGCTGCCCAACTGCGCCACGTAGCGTTCAACCGCCGCGCGCTCTTCGTTGCTCAGCTTGCGATAGGGGGGACTGATAAATGGCAGTGGTTTCGCCAACGGCGGGCGATGCCGCATAGCGTACCAAAAGAAACAACCTGCCGTTACCGAGCAGGCCAGCATTACAGCCAATATGATGACTATTGTGCTCATGCTTCCCTCATTCCTGCCACAATGCTCCTGTCGACGTTCTCGCGTAAGACTGTGTCATATCTAACCCAATTGTGGCGAGTTTAAACAGTGCTGGCTGTCAGCTGTGTGATTAAAAATAGCGCTAAAAATCATAAAATTAGAATAATTGTATACCATGGCCGATGTAGATGTTACCAGGCATTTGGCCACTTAAGTATCGGCATATTCCTATTTATTAGTCTGATAATTGACATTCTTTAAAAGATTTTTCTCATGTTTACAATGATTTGTTATAAATAAGTAAAATGATTCATGCGATGATTGGTTTCCTGCGGCGGCTACCGCACAATGGACAATAACACGGTCAGCACCTGAATTCGCCGGGTGGATGACGCTCACTTTTTGGCTTTTCGCTGGGGCCCTTATGACCAGACAATTACAAAAACCTGCCATCCTTAATGTTGAGGTCGCAGCGCGATCGAAACTGTTCACGGTGGAATCGGTCGACCTTGAGTTCAGCAACGGCCAGCGCCGGGTCTATGAGCGCATGCGATCTTCAGGCCGGGAAGCGGTGCTCATCGTGCCGATTATTGATGATCATCTGATCCTGATCCAGGAGTACGCGGTCGGGCTGGAGAGCTACGAACTGGGCTTCCCGAAAGGGTTGATCGACCCGGGTGAAACACCGTTTGACGCCGCTAACCGCGAGCTGAAAGAAGAGGCGGGCTTTGGCGCGCATCAGCTGGAGCAGCTGGGTAAACTGACCATGGCGCCGTCTTATTTCTCCAGTCAGATGAATATCGTGGTGGCAGAAGGGCTATATCCGGAAAAGCTGGAGGGTGACGAGCCTGAACCGCTGCCGCAGATGCGCTGGCCGCTGAACAATCTGCTGGCGCTGCTGGAGGAGCCGGATTTCCGCGAGGCGCGCAACGTCAGCGCGCTGTTCCTGGTGCGCGAGTGGCTGGTGAAGCAGGGCAGGGTAACGTATTAAAAAAATGCCGGGCGATTGCCCGGCATTTTTGTATCAGAACAGCTCGTGGCTTTCGCCGTTATCCATCAGCGTGGTGCCGACGTCATGCACTGAATACTCCGTCGGCTGGGTGCCGTTGATAAAGTATTCGTCGCGGGTATTGCCGCCGCCGTTCGCCAGCTTGCCGGTGCTGCGATCAATCTTCACCGTCACCACCCCTTCCGGCGGCGTCAGCGGCTGCAGCGGAACGCCGTCCAGCGCCGCTTTCATGTAATCATCCCAGGCTGGCTGTGCGCTCTTGGCGCCGCCTTCATAGCCGGAGATCTGATCTTTAATCGCTCCGGAAGCCGTGGTGCGCCCCAGATCGCGGCGGTGGTCGTCAAAGCCGATCCACACGGATGTCACCACCCCAGGACCGTATCCGGAGAACCAGGCATCCTTCGAGCTGTTAGTGGTACCGGTTTTACCGCCGATATCATTACGCTTAAGGTCACGCCCGGCGCGCCAGCCGGTACCCATCCAGCCCGGTTCGCCGAAGATGTTGGAGTTCATCGCGCTCTTGATCAGGAACGACAGCGGCGTGTTAATCACGTGCGGCGCATACTCCGGCTGTTCGTCCTGCTTATGCTGAGGAACCTGCTCCAGCTCCGGTCTCGGCACGACAGGGTTAGTGCCTTCCTGCGAAACTGCGACGTTTTCCACGCTGTCTTCACTCAGCGCCACCGCTTTTTTGGTTTCGCCGTAGATCACCGGCAAATTGCACTCCGGGCAGGCCACTTTTGGCTTCGCTTCAAAGACTTTATTCCCCTCTTCATCCTCGATGCGGGTAATAAAGTACGGGTCTACCAGGAAGCCGCCGTTAGCCATCACCGAGTACCCGCGCACCATCTGCAGCGGCGTAAAGGCCGCCGAGCCGAGCGCCAGCGATTCGGTGTGCACGATGTTCTGAGCCGGGAAGCCAAAGCGCTGTAAATATTCCGCGGCGTAGTCGACGCCCATGGCGCGCATGGCGCGCACCATCACCACGTTCTTCGACTCACCCAGCCCCTGACGCAGGCGAATCGGGCCGGCGTAGCTGTTAGGCGAGTTTTTTGGGCGCCAGTCGGCACCGGCACCGGCATCCCAGCGGGAAATCGGCACATCGTTGAGGATCGACGCCAGCGTCAGGCCACGATCCATGGCGGCGGTGTAGAGGAACGGTTTGATATTTGAACCGACCTGGCGCAGCGCCTGGGTTGCGCGGTTGAACTTGCTCAGGTTGAAGTCGAAACCGCCAACCAGTGCGCGTACTGCGCCGTCGTGCGGGTCGAGCGATACCAGCGAAGAGTTGACGTCCGGCACCTGAGCCAGCTGCCAGTCGTTGTCGACCTTGCGTACCCAGATCTGCTGGCCCGGCTGCAATACCTGGCTAACCGAGCGCGGAGTGGCGCCCTGTAAGGTGTCGGACTTGTATGGACGCGCCCAGCGCACCGCAGCCAGATTGAGCGCGATGTTGCTGCCGTCACGCATCGCCACGGTAGCTTCATCACTGCTGCTGGCGGTCACTACCGCCGGGAACAGCGGGCCGTAAACCGGCAGCGCTTTCAGCGTTTTCAGGATTTGAGCGTGATCCCACGCTGGCTGGCCGGCTTTCCACAGTTCGCTGGACGGGCCGCGATAGCCGTGGCGCATATCATAGGCAATGACGTTGTCCTGCACCGAGTCCTGCGCCGCCAGTTGCAGCTTGCGGGTCACGGTGGTGTAAACCTTGTAGCCGTCGTTATAGGCGTTTTCGCCATAACGTTTAATCATCTCCTGGCGCACCATTTCGGTCAGGTACGGAGCGGAGAAAGCGATTTCCGGCGCGTGATAGTTCGCCACCAGCGGCGTGTTGCGCGCTTCTGTGTACTGCGCCTGGCTGATGTAATGCTGGTCAAGCATGCGCGCCAGCACGGTGTTGCGGCGCTGTACGGCACGATCGTGCGAGTAAAGTGGGTTAAAGGTCGACGGCGCTTTAGGCAGGCCGGCGATCATCGCCATTTCACTCAACGACAGCTGATCAACATTCTTACCAAAGTAAACCTGTGCTGCAGCCCCCACGCCGTAAGCGCGATAGCCGAGGTAGATTTTGTTCAGATACAGCTCAAGGATCTCGTCTTTACTCATCATCTGCTCAATGCGGATGGCGAGGAAAGCCTCCTTGATCTTACGCATCAGCGTGCGTTCGGGGCTGAGGAAGAAGTTACGCGCCAGCTGCTGAGTGATGGTACTGGCACCCTGCGAAGCATGGCCGGAAACCAGTGCAATACTGGCGGCACGGAAGATGCCGATCGGATCGACGCCGTGATGCTCGTAGAAGCGGCTATCTTCGGTCGCGATGAAGGCTTTCACCATCTGCGGCGGGATTTCCTGCAGGGTCAGGGGAATACGGCGTTTCTCACCGTACTGCGCGATAAGCTCGTTATCGGCACTGTAAACCTGCATAGGCGTCTGCAGACGCACATCTTTCAGCGTGGCGACATCGGGCAGCTGCGGCTCTATATATTTGTATAAACCATAGATCGAGCCTGCTCCCAGCAAAATGCAACACACTGCAAGGATCAATAAATACTTTACGAACTTCACCTGATATTTCCCATTTAAAGTCGATTGGGCAGTTTATAAACAATCGCGCGGTAGTATAAAGGCAAGCCAGTACCTTGGATACGTCCTTTTGTAACTGACGATAAGGAGATCGCGTCAATGGCTTTTCAGACATGGCAAGTTGGGTTGGATATTCAAAACGGGCAGTTGTGCGCCCTCGGCATCCAGCGCCGTCGAAACGGCTGGCAGCTGCGCCACTGGTGGCAGCATACGTTGCCGCAAGATACGTTAAGTCATGGCCTGGTGCAACGGCAGGACATTCTGGTCGCACTGCTGCAGCGCTGGCGCAGGCAACTCCCTTCCCGTATCTCACTGCGCGTCGGTTTCCCGCCACAGCTGGTGATGCAGCGCCAGCTGGCTCTTCCCACCACGCAATTACGCGAGCCAGAGCGTAGCAGCTACATCACGGCGGCGGCGAGGCGATTTTTCCCAATTGCACCGGAGGCGCTGGCGCTCGATTACCGCCGCGGGTGGGGAACCGATGCGCCTGTCTACCTGACGGCAGCGCGCCAGGAGGCGCTGCACAGCTGGCAAAACTGCCTGCAGCTGGCGGGCCTGACTCCGCAGGTGCTGGAGCTGACCCCGGCCGCCCTGTTCGCGCTGGCGGACAATTTACGGCTCGATCCTGCCGCCGCGCTGGTACATCGCCTCAGCGACCACTGGCTGTGGTTCGCACCGCAGCATCGCGAGCAGCCCTGGGGCTGGTGCCCGCTGGACGATGCCCCGGACTTCGCCACCCTGCAGCAGCGTTATCTGCAGGAGAGCAGCACGCTGTGGTACAGCTCGGCGCTGGCGGAGAGCTGCCCGCCCGGCACTCAGCTACTTACCCCTTTAAGCGTGCTGCAGAGCTATCAGCCCCCGATGCCGGCGTGTGAAGGCGCGTTTGCTCTGGCGACCGGGCTGGCGCTGCGCCCGGAGGATTGCTGATGGTATGGGTAAATCTGTTGCCCTGGCGACAGGCCGCGCTGCGGCAGCGCAAGCGGTTGTGGGGCCTGCTTGCCCTGGGGGCCGTGCTGATGCTGGTGGGGTTACTGCTGGGCGGAGTGGCGCAGCGCCGCCTCAACCAGCAGCAGATGGAGGGGCTGGCAATATGGCGAACCGGGCTTAATCTGGCCACGCAGCTGAAGGCCCGCAGCGTGGCGGCACAGCAGCAGTTTGCCCTGCTACAAAGTCGGCAGGCTGAGCGGCAGCAGCGTCTGCAGCGTCTGGCGCGCTGGCAGCAGTTTGCCAATGCGCTCGGCGCGGCATTCCCTGCCGATCTCTGGCTGCAGCAGATGGTGAAAGGCGAGCATAGCCTTGAGATTAACGGCTTCGGTCGCCGCATCGAAAGCCTGCATCAGCTGCGCCAGCAGCTGGAGAATATGCCGATCTTTCGCCAGGTGACGCTGGGGCAGATACAGCGTAGCCGCGATCGTGCACTGGAATTCACCCTGCAGGCGCAGCTTCCTGGCGCTAAGGAACGCGCGGATGACTAACCGCTGGCTGACCGGCTGGCTGCAGGCTGAGCCCTGGCTGCGGGTGGTGAGCTTTACGCTCGCGGCACTGCTGCTGGCAGGCCTACTGTGGCTGTGCTGGCTGCATCCGGCGCAGCGGCAGCTGCAGACGCTGGAGCAGCAGCAGCGTCTGCAGGCGCGGCGTTACTCCAGTCAGATCTCCGCGCTGCGTTTGCAACCCGCGTTGCGCACAGTGCAGCAGCAGATTGCCCAACTCCAGCAGCAGAGCGAACCCGCTAAGGCGCATCTCTTTTCACTCCCCAGGCTGCTGGCGCACAGCGGGGCGGTGCTTGAGCACTGGCACCCCACGCCGCACGGCGGAGAGCTGGCCCTGACGCTAAGCTGGGCGCAGTTTGGCGCTCTGCTGGGCTATCTCACCACCCTGCAACCGAGCGTAGAAATACCCCGCTTTCGCCTGAAGCGGGCGGGGGCGCAGCTGCATCTGGTGCTGGAGCTAAACGATGCTTCCTAAGCTAGCGCTGCTGCTGTTACTGCTGGCGAGCGGCAGCCACGCGCGCGACCCTTTCTTTTTGCAGGAGAGCCGCTGCCAGCCAGCGACCGGTGATGCGCCCGCGGGCTGGCGTCTGCTCGGCATCGTTGGCCGACCGGGCCACTACCACGCCTGGCTGCGTTCACCGCTGGGCAGCACGCTGCACGGCCAGATCGGCGACGCGCTGCCAGCGACCGCGTGGCAGCTTGCCGCTATCGACTGGCTCAGCGCCTCGCTTTCCCCCTCACAGGATTGCCCGCCCGTCATAAAGCTGACGTTAAAAGGACAACAAAATGCACAGGATGCTCTTCCTCTGGCTGGTGCTGATCAGCCCGCTCTCACTGGCGCAGGCGCCTCTGTCACTGGCGTTCGATGACGCGCCCATCGGCCAGGTGTTACAGGCGCTGGCGGACTATCAGCAGCTGAATCTGGTGGTGGCCCCCGGCGTGGAGGGCAACCTCTCGCTGCGGTTGAAAGGGGTGCCGTGGCAGCAGGCGCTGTCTCTGGTGATGAAAATGGGGCGGCTGACCACGCAGCAGCAGGGCAACGTGCTGCTGGTGTTTCCCGAAAGCTGGCAGCAGGAGGAGCAGCGCAAAGCCGATGCCCGTCGTGAGGAACAACAGCAAAATCTGCCGCTGCACAACCTGACGCTGACGTTGCAGCACGCGGATGCGGCAGCGGTCAACGCCAGCCTGCAAAATGAGCGCGCCCGGCTGATGACGGCGCGCGGCAGCATTACGCTGGATAGCCGCACCAACAGCCTGCTGCTGCGCGATACCGATCGCGCACTGCAAGAGGCTGAACGCTGGGTGCGCCAGCTGGATGTGCCGCTGGAGCAGATTGAGCTGGCGGCGCAGATTGTCACCATCAGCGAAGAGAACCTGCGCGAGCTGGGCGTGAACTGGGGGCTGAGCGGAGAAGAGCAGGTAGCGAGCGCGCTGCGCACCAGCCAGCTGCGGGTCGATCTCGGGGTGCCTCATCCGGCCGGGCGCGTGGGCTTCACGCTGGCCAGGCTCGACGGTCGCCTGCTGGATCTTGAGCTGAGCGCGCTGGAGAGTGAACATCAGGCGGATATTATTGCCAGCCCGCGCTTATTTACTTCGCATCAGCAGACGGCCAGCATTAAGCAGGGCACGGAGATCCCCTATGAGGTGGCGACCGGCAACAGCGGCTCTACCACCATGGAATTTAAAGAAGCGATGCTGGGAATGGAAGTGACGCCGGTGGTGCAGGCCAATGGTCGGATTTTGCTGAAACTGCACATTTCGCAAAATATGCCGGGGCGCAACATGCGCAGCGGCGTTAATGAGGTGCTCACCATCGATAAACAGGAGATCGACACGCAGGTGATCCTGAAGGATGGTCAGACGCTGGCGCTGGGCGGCATATTCCAGCAGCAGAGCGCGACAGGGCGCAGTAAAGTGCCGGTACTTGGCGATATTCCGCTGCTCGGTGGCCTTTTCCGCCATGACGTGCGTGAGCAAAAAAGGCGCGAACTGGTGATCTTTATCACGCCGAGATTAGTGCGTAGTGACTAATGCGCTTTTTGGCGGCAAACGACAGAACCTGCATGTTTTTTCCCGAATTGGTCACAGTTGCGTTTGACGCAAGGGCGGAATTAGCTTACAAGGTTTAGCGATTTTGAATTATGGGCCAGGTGCCCGCAGCAGCGAATGCTTTTTAACCGTTTTTTATCGTGCGCAAGCGGCGTAGCCGATGCAACCACATCCGGCTGATAAATGAAGCGGACTGAAACGCGCCAAAATATTGCGTGCAATGGGCAAGGTAAATTTAATCGGTTGCCAAAACACCTTCAGTGTTGAGATAATTTTTAGTCTGACTCTCGCACTATCGCTCATGAGGTTTCAGTTCATGTCCTGCCTGGTTTAAGGCGGGGTATCATCAACGAATTGTCTTAGTAATACCGAAAAAATGGCAGAGAAACGCAATATCTTTCTGGTTGGGCCTATGGGTGCCGGCAAAAGCACTATTGGGCGTCAGTTAGCTCAACAACTCAATATGGAATTTTTCGATTCCGATCAAGAAATTGAGCGACGTACCGGAGCGGATGTGGGCTGGGTTTTTGACGTCGAAGGCGAAGAAGGCTTCCGCGATCGCGAAGAAAAAATCATCAATGAACTCACTGAAAAGCAGGGCATTGTGCTGGCGACTGGTGGCGGTTCCGTCAAGTCGCGCGAAACGCGCAATCGTCTCTCCGCCCGTGGCGTAGTGGTGTATCTTGAAACGACTATCGAAAAGCAACTGGCACGTACCCAGCGCGACAAAAAACGTCCGCTGCTGCAGGTGGATTCTCCACCACGCGAAGTGCTGGAAGCATTAGCTGATGAACGCAATCCGATGTATGAAGAGATTGCCGACGTCACCATTCGCACTGACGATCAGAGTGCGAAAGTGGTCGCTAATCAGATTATCAATATGTTGGAAAAGAGCTGAGTAACGCTCTGATGGCCCCGCGTGGGCGCAGCAAAAAAGGTGATACAGCGTCATGGAGAGGATTACCGTAACTCTTGGGGAGCGCAGTTACCCCATTACTATCGCCGCCGGGTTGTTTGCAGATCCGGCTTCTTTTTGGCCGCTTAAAGCGGGCGATCAGGCCATGCTGGTGACCAACCAGACGCTGGCTCCTCTCTATCTTGACGCGCTGCGTTCCCGCCTCGAAAGCGTGGGCGTGGTGGTAGACCAGGTGATTTTACCGGACGGCGAGCAGTTTAAGACGCTGGCGGTAATGGACCAGGTATTTACTGCACTTCTGGCAAAGCCACACGGCCGAGATACCACCCTGATTGCTTTAGGTGGCGGTGTGATCGGCGATTTAACCGGCTTTGCCGCGGCCAGCTACCAGCGTGGCGTACGCTTTATTCAGGTGCCCACTACGCTGCTGTCGCAGGTCGACTCTTCCGTTGGTGGCAAAACTGCCGTCAACCATCCGCTCGGCAAAAATATGATTGGCGCGTTTTATCAGCCAGCGTCGGTGGTGGTCGATCTCGACTGCCTCAATACGCTGCCTGCACGCGAACTCTCTTCAGGCCTGGCGGAAGTGATCAAATACGGCATTATTCTTGACGGTGAGTTCTTCAACTGGCTGGAGCAGAATCTTGATGCTCTGCTGGCGCTGGACGGCGCAGCGATGGCGTACTGTATTCGCCGCTGCTGCGAACTGAAAGCCGAAGTCGTGGCTGCTGATGAACATGAACAGGGTCTGCGTGCGCTGCTCAATCTTGGCCATACTTACGGCCATGCGATTGAAGCACACATGGGCTACGGTAAGTGGCTGCACGGTGAAGCGGTTGCCGCCGGGATGGTGATGGCAGCACGCAACGCCGAGCGTCTTGGGCAGTTCAGCTCACAGGATACCGACCGTATTATCGCGCTGCTGCAGCGTGCCGGTTTACCGGTGAACGGACCAGAAAGCATGGCGGCGGAAGATTATCTGCCGCACATGATGCGCGATAAAAAGGTGCTGGCTGGTAAACTGCGCCTGGTACTGCCACTGGCAATCGGCAAAGCCGAAGTGCGTAGCGGTGTGCCACATGATATGGTGCTGGCATCCATTCAGGATTGCCAAAAGTCCTGATAACAATGTGCAAGCCAGCCACTGGCAACACTGACAGATGTATCACCGTCCACAGGGTTTGGACGGCAACGCCGCTCTATGGGAGGAGGTTAAATGGACGAGTTTAAACCGGAAGACGAGTTAAAACCTGACACCAGCGACCGCCGCCCGACGCGGCCGCGCAAAGCGTCTTCTGCGCCTAAAGTGCCAGTTTCCCGCCAGCATATGATGATGGGCATCGGGATCCTGGTGCTGCTGCTGTTAGTGCTGGGCATCGGCTCGGCGCTGAAATCACCGGACAGCGGCAGTGAGAAGAGTGCGCAGCAGCCTGCGGCTCCGGCCACCAGCGGCGGCGAGAAAAATATCGATCTGTCTGGCTCCTCTTCCATGAGCGGGCAATCCGGTCAGCCGGCCACGACGGAGAACAGTGCGTCAGCCGCGGGCCAGCCTGCTGCACCGCAGGACGTCAGCGTGCCACCTATCTCCCCAACGCCAACCGATGCGCCGCAGATGCAGACGCCTGCCAACCAGCAGCGTGTCGAATTGCCTGGCGATCTGAACAACGCGCTGAGCAATCAGCAGGGTCAGGTCGATGCAGCGGCGCAGGCCGGGCAGGGCGGTTCGTCTCTGCCTACCGGTGCTGCAACGGTGGCACCCGGTGGTGAAACCCCGCGCCAGGTAACCAACAAACCGTCAGCGGCGAGCCATCAGCCTGCACGCCAGACAACGCATGCCGCCGCGGCCCATGACAGCAAAGCGGCAACGGCGCACAAACCGACCGCCAGCAAGCCCGCAGTGAAAGAGAACAAGCCAGCGGCAACGGCCAGCCACAGTGGCGGCACGCCAGGCGGCAACTTCACGCTGCAGCTGAGCAGTGCTTCACGCTCAGACACGCTGAATGCGTGGGCGAAAAAACAGAATTTATCCGGCTACCATGTGTACCAGACAACGCGCAACGGTCAGCCGTGGTACGTGCTGGTCAGTGGCTCTTATGGCACCTCGGCCGAGGCTAAGCGTGCTGTTGCTTCGCTGCCCGCTGAAGTTCGCGCCCAGAACCCATGGGTGAAACCGGTCAGTCAGGTTAAAAAAGAAGCCGGTAAGTAATATTTTGCCGGGGTAACCCGGCATTTCCTCAAGTGTGTGAGCGTGCCAAAAGCACGTCGATCATTTAAAGCGCAGATATGCTGTCGGTGTAACCACAGCCTGATGAGTAAAGTAATAAACGACGGCATGAAAAAAAATCGCGCTTTTTTGAAGTGGGCTGGTGGCAAGTACCCGTTACTCGATGATATTCGACGCCATCTCCCGGAGGGGGATTGCCTGATCGAGCCGTTTGTCGGTGCCGGCTCAGTCTTCCTCAATACCCAATATTCCCGCTACATTCTGGCTGACATTAACAGCGACCTGATCAACCTCTATAACATCGTTAAAGAGCGTGCGGATGAGTTCGTTGCCGATGCGCGCGTGCTGTTTACGCCGCAGGGGAATGACTCCGAGGTCTATTATGCCTGTCGCCAGGAGTTCAATCAGTGTACTGATGCCTATCGCCGCGCGGTGCTGTTTCTCTACCTCAACCGCCACTGCTATAACGGGCTGTGCCGCTACAACCTGAGCGGTGAGTTCAACGTGCCGTTTGGCCGCTACCGCAAGCCCTACTTCCCGGAAGATGAGCTTTACTGGTTTGCCGAGCGTGCACAACATGCGACCTTTGTCTGCGAATCTTACGATGTTACGCTGGGGAAAGCGCGGCAGGGGGCAGTGGTGTATTGCGACCCACCCTATGCGCCTCTGTCGGCCACGGCCAACTTTACCGCGTACCACACCAACAGTTTCACCATGCGCGAGCAGCAGCATCTGGCCGAACTGGCCACTATGCTGGCGCAGGAGAACAGCATTACCGTGCTGATCTCCAACCATGACACTCCGCTAACGCGCGAGTGGTATCAGGCGGCGACCAAGCTGCACGAAATCAAAGTGCGCCGCTCAATCAGCAGTATTGGCGGAAGTCGCCTAAAGGTTAATGAACTGCTGGCGCTGTATACTGGCCGGTGATGAGAGCCTGACGTCAGGCACAACCAGGGAGAAACGGATGAAACAGTTTTTAATTGCCCCATCAATTCTTTCCGCAGACTTTGCCCGCCTGGGCGAAGACACCGCTAAAGCACTGGCTGCCGGTGGTGATGTGGTGCATTTCGATGTGATGGATAATCATTACGTTCCGAACCTTACAATGGGCCCGATGGTCCTGAAAGCCCTGCGCGATTACGGCGTGACTGCCCCTATTGACGTGCATCTGATGGTGAAACCCGTTGATCGCCTGGTGCCTGACTTTGCTAAAGCCGGTGCCAGCTATATCACCTTCCATCCTGAAGCCTCCGAACACGTTGACCGCACGTTACAGCTGATCAAAGAACACGGCTGTAAAGCGGGCCTGGTGCTGAATCCGGCCACGCCGCTCAGCATTCTGGATTATGTGATGGATAAGCTTGATGTGATCCTGCTGATGTCGGTTAACCCCGGGTTTGGCGGCCAGTCGTTTATTCCCGGCACGCTGAACAAACTGCGTCAGGTGCGTAAACTTATCGACCAGAGCGGCTACGACATTCGTCTGGAAGTGGACGGCGGCGTCAAAGTCGACAACATTGGCGCGATCGCAGAAGCGGGCGCCGATATGTTTGTCGCCGGTTCGGCGATTTTTGGTCATCCCGATTACAAAAAAGTGATCGACGATATGCGGACAGAACTGGAGAAATCTCGTCATGGGGCATTTCACTAATATCCGGGCGCTGGCCTTCGATCTCGATGGCACGCTGACCGACAGCGCACCGGGGCTGACCAGCGCGGTGGATGGGGCGCTCAGCGCACTGAACCTGCCGGCAGCCGGGATTGCGCGCGTTTCGACCTGGATTGGCAACGGTGCCGATATTCTGATTGAGCGGGCGTTGACCTGGGCGCTGGGCCACGCGCCTTCGCCTGCGCTGATCGGTGACGCACGCGTGCTGCTGGACCAGCACTACGCCTCGCACGTTGACGGCGGCAGCCTGCTCTATCCGCAGGTTAAAGAGACGCTGGCCGCTCTGGCTAAACACAATCTGCCTATGGCGCTGGTGACCAACAAGCCGACCCCGTTTGTCGCGCCGCTGCTGGCTTCACTGGGCATTGCTGACTATTTTTCGCTGATTATCGGCGGCGACGATGTCGTGGCTAAGAAGCCGCATCCGGCACCGCTGTTCCTGGTGCTGGGCACGTTTGGCCTGCTGCCGGGCGAGTTAGTGTTTGTCGGTGACTCGCGCAATGATATTCTGGCGGCGCAGGCGGCAGGATGTCCCTGCATCGGCCTGACCTACGGCTACAACTATGGCGAGCCCATCGCCACCAGCCAGCCTGACGTCACGCTCGATCACTTTAACGATTTGTTGCCCGCACTCGGGCTGTAATTATTCAGGACGGAAACATGAGCAAACCCATCGTATTTAGCGGCGCACAGCCTTCAGGTGAACTGACCATCGGTAACTATATGGGTGCGCTGCGTCAGTGGGTCCAGATGCAGGATGACTATCACTGTATCTACTGCATCGTTGATTTGCATGCCATCACCGTGCGCCAGGATCCGGTCGCGCTGCGCAAAGCGACGCTGGATACGCTGGCACTCTACCTCGCCTGCGGGATTGACCCGCAGAAGAGCACCATCTTCGTTCAGTCGCATGTGCCGGAACACACCCAGCTGGGTTGGATCCTCAACTGCTACACCTACTTCGGTGAGCTGAGCCGCATGACTCAGTTCAAGGACAAGTCCGCGCGCTATGAAGAGAATATCAACGCCGGCCTGTTTGATTACCCGGTGCTGATGGCGGCCGATATCCTGCTGTACCAGACCACGCAGGTACCGGTCGGTGAAGACCAGAAGCAGCATCTGGAGCTGAGCCGCGATGTCGCTTCGCGCTTCAATGCGCTGTACGGTGAAATCTTCAAAGTGCCTGAGCCGTTTATTCCGAAATCCGGCGCGCGCGTGATGTCGCTGCTGGAGCCGACCAAGAAGATGTCCAAGTCTGACGATAACCGCAATAACGTTATCGGCCTGCTGGAAGATCCGAAGTCGGTGGTGAAGAAGATTAAACGTGCGATGACCGACGGCGATGAGCCACCGGTGGTGCGCTACGATGTGAAAGAGAAGCCGGGCGTGTCAAACCTGCTGGATATCCTGTCAGGCGTGACCGGTAAGCCGGTTGCCGAGCTGGAAGCTGAATTCGCGGGCCAGATGTATGGTCACCTGAAGGGGGCAGTGGCGGATGCGGTATCGCAGATGCTGGGCGAGCTGCAGGAGCGCTATCACCGCTTCCGCAACGATGAAGCGTTCCTCGACCAGGTGATGCGTGACGGTGCGGCAAAAGCCCGTGCTCAGGCGCAGGAAACGCTGAAGAAAGTGTATGAGGCCGTCGGCTTCGTGGCACAGCCGTAATATCGTTCCGTGGGTCGGGCATGCCCGACCCCTACGCCAGATCCCGCCCCCGATAAATTCCTTTCCCGAAGATTTCCTGCTCCCGCCGTGAACAGTGATATGGTTAAAAGCATATCGTTGATAACGGAGGGTTTCCATGCAAGCCGAATTACAGTGGATTAACAACGTGCGCCTGCCGTGGCGTGAAGGGCTGTGGCAGATTGAGATCCAGCAGGGCAAAATCGCCCGCGTTGCGCCGCAGCCACAAAACATCGCAGGCGGGGCCGCGCTGGATGCCGAAGGCGGCCTGGCCATTCCCCCCTTTATTGAACCGCATATCCATCTTGATACCACCCAGACGGCGGGAGAACCGGCGTGGAACCAGTCCGGCACCCTGTTTGAAGGAATTGAGCGCTGGGCGGAGCGTAAGGCGCTGTTGACCCATGAGGATGTTAAACAGCGCGCCCGTCAGACGCTGAAGTGGCAGATTGCTAATGGCATTCAGCACGTGCGTACCCATATCGATGTTTCCGACCCGACGCTGACCGCGCTGAAAGCGATGCTGGAAGTTAAGCAGGAGATGGCGCCGTGGGTAGAGATTCAGCTGGTGGCGTTCCCGCAGGAGGGGATCCTCTCTTATCCTGATGGTGAAGCTCTGCTGGAACAGGCACTGCAGCTGGGCGCGGACGTGGTTGGTGCCATCCCGCATTTTGAGTTTACCCGCGAATACGGCGTCGAATCGCTGCATAAGACCTTTGCGCTGGCGCAGAAGTATCAGCGCATGGTGGACGTACACTGTGATGAAATCGACGACGAGCAGTCGCGCTTTGTTGAAACCGTGGCGGCCCTGGCCCACCGCGAGAAGATGGGCGCGCGCGTCACTGCCAGCCATACCACCGCGATGCACTCCTATAACGGAGCTTATACTTCACGGCTGTTTCGCCTGTTGAAGCTCTCCGGGATCAACTTTGTGGCTAATCCGCTGGTGAATATCCATCTGCAGGGGCGCTTTGACAGCTATCCAAAGCGCCGGGGGATTACGCGGGTGAAGGAGATGCTGGAAGCCGGTATCAACGTCTGTTTTGGCCATGACGATGTGTATGACCCCTGGTATCCGCTGGGTACAGCCAGCATGCTGCAGGTGCTGCATATGGGGCTGCACGTCTGCCAGCTGATGGGTTACGACCAGCTGGACTCCGGCATCAAGCTTATCACCACTAACAGCGCCAGAGCGCTACAGCTGCCGGATTACGGCATTCAGAGCGGTAACAGCGCTAACCTGGTGATCCTGCCTGCCGACAGTGGCTTCGATGCCCTGCGCCGTCAGGTGCCGGTGCGCTACTCTATCCGTCACGGCAAGGTTATCGCCGAGACCGTGCCTGCCGCCAGCACCATTCATCTTGCTGAGAGCGAGAAGGTGGATTTCAGGCGTTAAGCAATAAAAAGGGGAGGAACAAGTTCCTCCCCAGCGTTTAATACCCTTTCCGCCAGGGGCGAGGCATGCCTCGCCCGGGGCACGGGATTAATGCGAACCCATATGTCCGTGCAGCTTGTGCTTGCTGACGAAGCCGAGCAGCAGACACATAACAAACACCACGGCGTACAGGCCGTTTGCGGTTGCCAGCGCGGCGTGCGGGCCGTGGCTGTCTACGATAGGGCCGGTAACCACGAAGGTCAGCATTGTGCCAACGGTACCGCAGGTGAGGATAAAGTTGACCAGCTTAGGCGAGGCCACTTTGGTCTGCAGCGAGCCGAGGGTAATGATGGTGGTGTAGATAGCGCTGGAGAAGAAGCCCAGGCTCATCATGATCCACTTCAGCATTGAGGCGTCAGTTTCGCTGATAAACCAGTACATCAGTGCGGTCGCTGCCAGCGCCAGAACGGTCAGGATACGCTGCGGGTCGAAGAAGCGCAGAATGGCGCTGAAGGCCCACATGCCGATCATATAGGCGGTCCAGAAGTTGCCTACCAGGCTACCGGCCTGGCCGATATCCATGCCCATATTTTTGGTGGCGTACAGCGGCACCCAACCGATAAAGCCCAGCTGGCCGAGGATGTAGCACAGGGCAGCAATGGCGAGGAAACCCACGCCGACGCCCCATTTCTCTTTGTTGACTGGCGCGCCGCTGGCGGTTTTCTTTCCGAGAACCGGGAATTCAAAGCACAGCGCCAGAACGAAGATCGCCACGTAGATTACGCCGATGCAGGCATAAACCCAGTACCACGGCAGGGAGCGGGCAAGGATAGCCGCGGCAATGATCGGGAAAATCGTTCCGGCCATGCTAAAGAAGGAGTCGGTAAACAGCAGGCGTGAACCGCGCTGGCGCCCTTCATACAGGTGAGTGATCAGGAAAGTACCAATCGACATGGTAATCCCGCTTACCACGCCCAGCACGAACATACACAGCGAGAAGACGGTGAGGCTGTGGCTGGTCATCAGGCCCAGCACCGCCAGTACCATCAACACGAAGCCGAAGATCAGCTGGCGCTTCAGCGGCACGATCTCCATCAGCCAGGCATTCAGGAATACCGCCAGCAAGATCCCGGCGTTAAGGAAGGTGAAGGTGTTGCTCATCTGAGCCACGGGCAGCTGGAAGTAAGCAGCGATATTCTCCAGCACCATACCGGTAACGATAACCACTGCACCGGTCAGCGCGTAAGAGAAGAAGCTGATCCAGGTAAGCCCAATTCGATCGCGATTTGTCATAGTGGAAACCTGTTGATAAAGAAGGTCACCGGCGGAGTGCCCGTGATAAACGGGAGAAGTTTAACCAGATTCGTGATCTGCTTAAATCTTTACTGAAACAAATATTTTCATATTTCATTCATAACGTGATCTTAATCACTAATTTTCCCTCTGCGGAAGCGGTTGCGTCATAAGATTAATGAGTAAATAAAGGTAAAACGCTGGCGCGTTGGTAAGTGCCTCTTTACAATCAGCAGAGTTTTTTTGGTTTGTTGCCCTCAGTAAGGAATTTTTCATGTTGAAACGTACTTTGACCGCGCTGGCGACAGTTCTCGCACTGTCTACTGTCTCTGCCGCCGCTGTTGCCGCGAAGGGGGACACGCATGTGCTGCTGACCACTTCAGCAGGCAGTATTGAACTGGAACTGAATAACCAGAAAGCACCGGTATCGGTGGCTAATTTTGTGGATTACGTGAACAGTGGTTTTTATAACAACACCATTTTTCACCGCGTGATCCCAGGCTTCATGCTGCAGGGCGGCGGTTTCACTGCCGATATGCAGCAGAAACAGCCAAAACCGCCCATCAAGAATGAGGCGGATAACGGCCTGCTAAACAAGCGCGGCACTATCTCTATGGCCCGCACTGCGGATAAAGACAGCGCCACCAGCCAGTTCTTTATCAACGTGGCGGATAACGCTTTCCTCGACCACGGTCAGCGCGATTTTGGCTACGCAGTATTTGGTAAAGTGGTTAAAGGTATGGACGTTGCCGATAAGATTGCTCAGGTACCGACCAAAACCTTCGGTCCGTACCAGAATGTGCCGGAAAAACCGGTCGTCATCCTCTCTGCCAAAGTGCTGCCATAATTATCTGACGGTCAGCTTTGCCCGGGCCGCCTGCTGGCGGCCCAGCTATTTTCCTTCTGCTATTTTCTCCTGGGGATCCCCCATGCTGCTGCTTATCGACAACTACGACTCCTTTACCTGGAACCTTTACCAATATTTTTCAGAACTGGGGGCGGAGGTGCTGGTGCGGCGCAATGACGACATCACCCTGGCTGAAATCAGCGCGCTGTCACCGCAACGGCTGGTCATCTCCCCCGGACCCTGCACACCGGATGATGCCGGGATCTCCCTTGAGGCTATTCGCCACTTTGCGGGCCAGCTGCCGATACTCGGGGTATGCCTGGGGCATCAGGCCATCGCCCAGGCATTTGGTGCTCGCGTGGTGCGCGCCCGCCAGGTGATGCACGGCAAAACCTGCGCGATTGAGCATAACGATGGCGGCGTGTTTGCCGGGCTTAATCATCCGCTGACCGTTACCCGCTACCATTCGCTGATCGTTGAGAGCCTGCCCGCGCAGTTTGAACTGACCGCGTGGACGCTGCGCGACGGCCAGCCGGATGAGATCATGGGCTTTCGTCACCGTACCCTGCCGCTGGAAGGCGTACAGTTTCACCCGGAGAGCATCCTCAGCGAGCAGGGGCATCAGCTACTGGCTAATTTCCTCAAAGGCTGATTAATGGTTGCCTTGTTGTGATTTTTTATGCATATTTTATGACTATAATTTCACATTCCTGAAATGACTCAATGGCGAGGTAGTGAATGGCAGCGGAAAAATTAGCGGTAACGCGGGCGACATTTGATGAGGTGATTTTGCCTGTTTATGCACCAGCGCAGTTTGTGCCGGTGAAAGGCAAAGGCAGCCGCGTCTGGGACCAGCAGGGCAAAGAGTATATCGACTTCTCCGGCGGCATCGCGGTGACCGCGCTGGGCCACTGTCATCCTGCGCTGGTGGAGGCGTTAAAAACCCAGGGGGAAACCCTGTGGCACACCAGCAACGTGTTTACCAACGAGCCGGCGCTGCGCCTGGCCTCTAAGCTGATCAACGCCACCTTTGCCGAGCGCGTGTTCTTTGCCAACTCCGGTGCGGAAGCCAACGAAGCGGCATTCAAACTGGCGCGCTACTACGCCACCAAGCGCCATAGCCCGTTCAAAAGCAAAATCATCGCCTTCCATAACGCCTTCCACGGCCGCACGCTATTCACCGTATCGGTCGGCGGGCAGCCGAAATATTCCGATGGCTTCGGGCCGAAACCGGCGGATATCGTCCATGTGCCGTTCAACGATCTGGCGGCGGTGAAAGCGGTGATCGACGATCATACCTGCGCGATTGTCGTTGAGCCAATCCAGGGTGAGGGTGGCGTGATGCCTGCGACCCAGGAGTTTCTACAGGGGCTGCGTCAGCTGTGTGACGAGCATCAGGCACTGCTGGTGCTGGATGAAGTGCAGAGCGGCATGGGGCGCAGTGGCAAGCTGTTTGCCCATGAGCACTACGGCGTGAAGCCGGATATCGTCACCACAGCCAAGGCGCTGGGCGGCGGTTTCCCGGTGAGCGCAATGCTGACCACCAACGAGATTGCTTCGGTGATGGCCCCCGGCGTACACGGCACCACCTATGGCGGCAACCCGCTGGCCTGTGCGGTGGCGGAAGCGGCGCTGGATATTATCAATACGCCGGAAGTGCTCAACGGGGTCGCCGAACGCCGCCAGCTGTTTGTCGAGCAGTTAAAAGCGCTGGATGCCCGCTTCGATCTGTTTAGCGATATCCGCGGGCAGGGGCTGTTAATTGGTGCCGCGCTTAAGCCGCAGCATGCGGGCAAAGCGCGCGATATCCTCAATGCCGCCGCAGCTGAAGGGGTGATGGTACTGGTTGCCGGCACCGACGTGATGCGTTTTGCGCCGTCGTTGGTCATTGAACCGGCCGATATCGCCGAAGGCATGGCGCGGTTTGCCACGGCGATAGAAAAGGTGCTGAGGTGATCGCTTGATCGTAGGGGGCGACCTTTTTTCCGGTCGCCCCTTGCTGATGATGGGCATGCTGCTGGCGGGCGGACCGGAACAAAGGGTCCGCCCCTACGTTATTTTGAGGATTTCCTCAGGCGGCGTGACAGCCAGCGGCCATGATGCGGGCGCTGGCTCCAGGTCAGTGATGAAATGGTATACATCACGCCAAGATGCCCCAGAATGCGCTTCACATGGCGCTCCATAATGGTCACCGGCCCCTGATGAAAATCTTCCGGTACCTCCAGCACGTTAGTCTCTGAACTCGGCCCGTCATACTCCAGCCGCTGCTGACAGCGCTGCAGCGCAATCTCACACGACTGTAAATAGCGCTCCGCCAGCGTCGGCGTCAGCATGGTGTGTTCGCGTGCCAGGATAGTCATGGCGTTGATATGTTCGACAATAAACTGGCTGTGCGTCACCCACAGCTGCATATCGGACAGATAGCTGGAGTTAAAGCCCGGCTCCTGCATCGCCTGATGCAGCGAGTTAAACAGCGCATTGTGCGCCTGGTTTACCTCCATGCGCTGATACGCCAGCTTCACCGCATCCTGTTCGTTGCCCAGCAGTAGCTGTAACGCGCTCTGGTAGGTCTCCAGCGCATCGTGCGCATTCTGGCGCAGCAGCCCGCTCTGCCACTGCGGCCACAGCCAGATCATGCCGCCAAAGGCAATCAGGCAGCCCATCAGCGTATCCATCAGGCGCGGCAGCAGGAACTGCGCGCCGTTCAGCGACAGCAGCTGCAGCGTGTACACCGCCGTGACGGTAAAGCCTACCGTGGCCCAGCCATAAAACTTGCGGATAAACAGATAGCTCACCAGGGTAATCACCAGCATGATGCTCAGTATCCACGGCTCCGGCACGTGCATGCCCAGCGTCCCGGCGGCAACCGCCAGCCCGGCCAGCGTGCCGAGCGCTCGGTGCTGAATGCGCACGCGGGTGGCGCTATAGCCGTTCAGGCTGACGAACATCACGGTCATCAGGATCCAGTACGGTTTCGGCAGGTTGAAGAACAGCGCCAGCGAACTGGCAAAGGTCAGCATCACCGCGAAGCGCGCAGCGGTGCGCAGCGCTGACGATTTCAGCGACAGATAGCTCTTCAGCGCCCGCAGCAGCGGCAGGCGGCGCTGACGGTCGGCCATCAGGTCGCGGCGATAGAGCGGGTGCTGAGTGCGCAGTACGCGGCCAATGCGGCTGAAGTGGTAGTAGCAGAAGTTACCGACCGGGTTATCCGGGTGCTGGCGGGCGATCTTCTCCAGCGCCTGCAGCTGTTTATCCATGGTGAAACGCTCGGCGAAGCGATGGTAGAGAATATCATCGGCCAGTACCCGCAGCCGCGCAGCAATGGTCTGCGCATTCCAGCGGATCACCGCCTCGGCGTGGCTTTTCTCCACCAGTTTCTGCACCTCTTCCGGCTGATGCAGGCTGACGGCAATGTGCTCCTGTAAATCCAGCGCCACCTGAAAAGCCCGCGTCAGGCGCTGATAATGGCTGTCGCGGTTGGCAGAAAGCATATGCATCTGCTGGTAGCAGGTGTTGATCAGATCGACCGCTTTTTGCTGACGTGCCAGCAGGGGAGGCAGGGCGGTTTGTGGATCGGTGAGTTTGGTCAGCAGGGTATATTTTGCTTCGCAGTAGTCAGCCAGCTCGCGATACAGCAGGCTGAGCGTTTCACGCATCGGCTGCTCTTTCCACAGCCAGAACCAGAACCAGTTAAACGCGCCGTACCAGACGGTGCCGAGGATATACAGCAGCGGGGGTTCCCACATCGGCATGCGCCCGGCGAGGCTGAGGGTGAAGATGGCGGCAATCAGCGAAGCAGGCAGCAGGCGGGCGTGCAGCGGACTGATCTCCCCGGTGACGCCAAGCAGCAGCGCCATCACCAGCAGGATCGCCGGCAGCGGAACGCCTTCAGCGCCCGCAAACTGGATCAGGAAACTGCTGAAGGCAAACAGGCTGCCGCCAACGATCAGGCGTTTGAAGAAGCGTTTATGGGGGGTATCGAGACCGGCGTTGTTGCAGCAGGCGGGCACTAAAGAGAACAGCAGGCCGCGTTGCAGGTCGCCCAGCAGCCAGCCAATCGCCACCGGCAGACACAGCACCAGCGTCTGTCTCAAGGCATAGTTTACTTCGGGGTGATAGATGATTCTCCGCCACATGCGCTGCACCAAATAAAAAAGGCGCGACAGGGATGTCGCGCCGTGAGTTCAGAGCCGGTTAGCGTGTGCCGTAAACGACGATAGTCTTACCGTGTGCAGAGATCAGGTTTTGATCTTCCAGCATTTTCAGAATACGGCCGACGGTCTCACGAGAGCAGCCGACAATCTGGCCAATCTCCTGGCGGGTAATCTTAATCTGCATGCCATCCGGGTGGGTCATGGCATCCGGCTGTTTCGCCAGGTTCAGCAGCGTCTGCGCAATGCGGCCCGTCACGTCGAGGAAAGCTAAGTTGCCCACTTTCTCAGACGTCACCTGCAGGCGACGCGCCATCTGTGATGAGAGGCGCATCAGGATGTCAGGATTCACCTGAATCAGCTGACGGAATTTTTTATAAGATATTTCAGCCACTTCACAGGCGCTCTTCGCACGTACCCACGCGCTACGCTCCTGACCCTCTTCAAAGAGGCCCAGTTCACCGATGAAATCACCCTGATTGAGGTAAGAGAGGATCATCTCTTTGCCTTCTTCATCCTTGATCAGCACCGCTACCGCGCCTTTGACGATGTAGTAGAGGGTTTCCGCTTTTTCACCTTGATGGATTAGCGTGCTTTTGGATGGATATTTGTGAATATGGCAATGTGACAGGAACCATTCGAGAGTCGGGTCTGTTTGCGGTTTGCCGAGAACCATTCGCTATTATCCTCTGTTGTAATCGAGCCTAATGTCACCCGTCATTTTGCAATGCTTAGGGTGCACAGGGGGGTATTCCCTGTCAGGCGTAGAAATATTCAAGCGTTCCCATAGGAAAATTTTTTCCGGGCCTCTGATCAGAGCTTGGCTCGTTTTGTCGTCCCGTATTTCTCGTGCATCGAAGTGCCGACGAAATATTACAGCTTTGTTTGTAGCACAGCTTGCACGCACTGTCTTCTGTTGTCTCGCTTCAGCATAGTGGGAAAAAGTTCTGAAAGGGGACCTGGCTGCGCAACAGCATGCGGCAATATACCAATAAATTATTGATATTAATCATAAAGAAAAGATTAATTTTCAGAATTTATGCCGGTGTGTGCGTGAAAAAAATGTTATCAGCATGTTAAGTACAACGATGGATGAATTGCTATGGTTCAATTTATAACCGATTGTGGAATTCAAATCTAACAGATTGATTCTTCAGATTTATTACAGGATCGCGTTATGAAAGTGACTTCGCATGCATTAATGCTCTGCCTGCTGTTTATGGGCTATGTCCTTGTCTATCTGGATAAAACGGTGATGGGCTTTGTGCTATTACCCCTTCGCCAGGAGTTCCATCTCGCGCCGCAGCAGGTGGGATATATCGGTGGCATCTTCTTCCTCGCTTATGCGCTGTTTCAGTTTCCCGCCGGCTGGTTAAACGATCGCATAGGCTACCGGCGCATGCTGGTGCTCTCGCTGTCGTTGCTTGGGCTGTGTGCGCTGCTGTTTGGCTGGCTCGGTGTCACCTTTGCTCTGCTGCTGAGCTTTCGTTTTATGGCGGGGATCGGCCACTCGGGTTATCCAAGCGCCAGCGCGAAAGCCGTAAGTGCCAATTTTGCGCTGCATCACCGCACCTTCGCCCAGTCGCTGCTGCTCTCCTCCTCCGGGCTGGCGATGGCCATCGGGCCGCTGCTGGCGGTATGGGCGCTGGATAAAATGAACTGGCATCACGCCTATATGATCCTGGCCGTGCTGGTGCTGATGGTAGCCGCGAGCATGGTGCTGCTGTTGCCGCGCTCGCCGCGGGTGATCCTCATTCCAGCTGGCGAAGTCGGCCTGCACAGTGCGCTACGCCAGCCGCTTTTATGGCAGCTGTTCTGCACTAACTTTCTGCTGAATGTGCCGGTTTACGGCCTGGTGAGCTGGCTGCCCAGCTTTCTCACTCATCGCGGACTGCCGCTCTCCGCCGTCGGGCAGATGATGAGCATTTCCGGGGTTGGTAGCGCACTGACATCGGTGGCTGGCGGCTGGCTGGTGGGGCGTTATCTGGCCGGGCGTGAACCCTGGGTAATCTGCCTGGCGTCGCTGATTGCGGCGGCGGGGATGCTGATGATTTACCTCTCCTCCAGCGTGCTGATGAGCACAATCGGCCTCTGTATTACCAATGCGGCCCTTATCGGCACCTTTATCACCACCTTTACGCTGCCGATGAAGCGTTTTTCGCTCGCGGTGACCGGCTCGATTATCGGTTTACTGAATGCCGGAGGAGTACTGGGCGGCTTCGTCGGGCCGATTGTGATGGGCTATTTAGTGGCCGCTGGCCATGGCACTTACCTTGGTGCCTTTCTGTTTCTGATGATAGCGATACTGCTGGCGGGACTGGCTCTTCTGCCGGGCAGCCGGCGTGCTTACCTCTCTTCCTTAAACCCGGAGTTATCATGAACACTGAAACGTTAAACAAGGAAATCACCGACAAAGTGCTGGTGTGGCGGCGTCATATTCATGCCAATGCCGAACTCTCATTCCATGAGCATGGCACCGCAGATTATGTCGCTGCTGAACTGGCGAAGTTTGGCCCGTTAAAAATTAAACGGCCAACGCCAACCAGCGTGGTGGCGGAACTGCCGGGCGCGCGCAGCGGCCCATGCGTCGCGCTGCGTGCCGATATGGATGCGCTGCCGATTACCGAACTCAACAATGAACCCTTTACCTCGCACAACAAAGGGGTGATGCACGCCTGCGGGCACGATGCGCATACCGCCATGCTGCTCGGTGCGGCCTGGGTGCTGTGCCATCAGCAGGCGCAGCTAAGCGGCACCGTGCGCTTTATCTTCCAACACGCGGAAGAAGTGCCGCCGGGTGGCGCGCAGGAGCTGATCAAACACGGCGTGCTCAACGGCGTTGAGAAGATCTTCGGGCTGCACGTCATGCCGAATTTCCCCACCGGGACGGCCGGACTGACCGAAGGCGTTTTCAGCGCCGCCAGCGATAATTTCGATTTAGTGATTCAGGGGAAAGGTTCACATGCCGCGCTGCCGCAGGAGAGCGTCGACCCGGTGGTGCTGGCATCCGGCGTGGTACAGGCGCTACAGCAGATCGTGTCGCGCAGGCTGGATCCCAACGATCGGGCGGTGCTGAGCGTGGCGAGCTTTATCGCTGATGGTGGCTATAACGTCATTCCCGACAGTGCCCACCTGCGCGGCACGCTGCGCACGCTAAGCGACCGTGCGCGTAATGAAATCCCGCAGATGATGGAGAAAATGATCGAGGGCATCACCGCCGCAGCCGGAGGAAGCTTTGCGCTGAAATGGACGCCGGGCTACGCCATTGGCGTCAATCATCCGGAGGCCACGCGCATTGCCCGCGATACGGTGGTCGGCACGCTGGGCGATGAGGCGTTAAAAATCCTGCCGCATCCGATGTTCGGCTGTGAGGATTTTTCCGCGTATCAGAAGGTGGTGCCGGGCTGTTTTGTCTGGGTCGGTAGCGGTAATAAGGCAAAAGGGGCGATATGGAATCTGCATAACCCGCACTTCCGCCTCGATGAGGACGTGCTGGCAATAGGCGTGCGCCTGCACGTTGGCTTTATCCATCAGATATTAATGCAGTAACGCCTGCCGGGGCCGCTCAAACGATCTTTTTACCTTCCATCAAACGTTTAACCAGCGGCCCCATTATCAGCTCCATCGCCAGCCCCATTTTGCCGCCCGGCACCACCAGAGTCTTAATGTGTGAGATAAACGACCCCTGTAACATGCTCAGCAGGTAGGGGAAGTCGATATCTTCCAGCCCCTGAAAGTGGATCACCACAAAGCTCTCGTCAAGCGAGGGGATGCCGCGTGCGGCAAACGGGTTTGAAGTATCCACCGTCGGCACGCGCTGGAAGTTAATATGGGTGCGGGAGAACTGCGGCGTGATGAAGTTGATGTAGTCCTCCATCGAGCGTACCACCGAGTCCATCACCGCTTCGCGCGAGTGGCCGCGTTCGCCGGTGTCGCGCACCAGTTTCTGGATCCACTCCAGGTTGACGATCGGCACCACGCCGACCAGCAGGTCCACTTTATCCGCCACGTTGTGCTGCGGAGTGACGACGCCGCCGTGCAATCCTTCATAGAACAGCACATCGGTTGGGCCAGGCAGCGGCTGCCAGGGCGTGAAGGTGCCCGGAACCTGGTTCCACGGCACGGCTTCATCGTAGGTGTGCAGATACTTGCGCGACTGACCTGTACCGCTGAGGCCATACTCGGTAAACGTCTGCTCCAGCAGGCCAAAGTCGTTGGCCTCCGGGCCAAAATAGCTGACGTGTTTGCCCATATCGCGCGCTTTGCGGATCGCCATGTCCATTTCCGGACGGGTAAAACGGTGGAAGCTGTCGCCTTCAACTTCGGCAGCGCGCAGGTCAAGCTGCTGGAAGATCTTCCTGAAGGCCAGGCTGGTGGTGGTGGTTCCCGCCCCGCTGGAACCGGTGACGGCGATAACCGGAAATTTGGCTGACATGGCGTACAACTCCCTGAAGAAAGGTCTGACAAGCTGATCATAGGTATCATGTTTCGCCGGGAAAAGTCATCTCCGCCGCGTATTGATGCCAAAAAAGCAACGCCCCGCCACAATTTGCAGCTTCAGCGCTACTGCTCTTCCGCACCGGCGCGGAACTGCCCGCGCGGCATGATATTGACCGATTCATGCAGCTCGGACCACACCAGCACCACCTCGCCGCTGGTCAGCTGGCGGCGCACGTCGGCCACTTTTTGCGTCAGCGAGCGCTCATGCTCGCCATAGTCAGTACCTTCGCGCAGCACAAAAGACTCGATCAGGTTGTCGAGGGTTTCACTATCCAGGTCTTTCCAGGGAATAATCATCAGTTGTCCAGCCAGGTTGAAAGCCATTGCGGAATGCGCTGTTCCAGCCACATTTGTGGCTTACGCAGCGTTCCACCTACAAATCCCACGTGCCCGCCGTGCTGCGTCAGCTGATACTCCACGCAGGAGGGCAGCAGGGCAGCATCGGGGATCACTTCCGGGGTCATAAACGGGTCGTCTTGGGCGTGAATAATCAGCAGCGGTTTACGCACGCCGGGTAACAGCGGCATGGCGCTGCAGCGGCGGTAGTAGTCGGTGGCATCGTTGAAGCCGTGGGCGCGAGCGGTGACCGCATCGTCAAAGTCGCGCAGCAGGCGCAGGGATTTCAGCTGTGCCAGATCGACCGGCAGCGTGCCCGGCCAGGCCTGCAGTTTGCGGGCGGCGTTCTGTTTCAGCAGGCCCAGCAGATAGCGCTGGTAGACGCGGGAAAAACCCTGCTCCAGCCGCAGGCTGCACGGCTCCAGCATCAGCGGTGCGGAGACCACGACCCCCGCATCCAGCAGGCACTCATCGCCCTGTTTGCCCATCAGGCAGGCCAGCATATTGCCGCCGAGCGAGATCCCCACTGCCGCGGTGGGGACGTTGCCCCATTCGTCGCGCAGCCACTGTAAAAAGTAGCTGGCGTCTTCCGTCTCGCCCGAGTGGTAAATGCGGTTGAGACGGTTAGGTTCACCGCTGCAGCCGCGAAAGTGCATCACCACGCCGAGCCAGCCGCGATCCTTCCACGCCTGTAGCAGACCGTGCGCGTAGGGGCTGTTAAAGCTGCCCTCTAAACCGTGAAACAGCACCACGCGCGGTTTATGCCGGGCACCCGCCGGGTCTTCGCTCCACGCCAGATCGACAAAATCAGTATCTGGCAGGGTGAGCCGCTGCCAGTGCGGTTGTAGCGTTATGCGGCGGCGCACCAGACGCGGCAGAATGGTTTGCAGATGCGGATTGCTGCCACCGGCCAGCGGGCGAAAAGCCGTATCGGTCAGGTGACTAAAATTCATGTGGTCAGAGCTTGTAGGATCCATGGCTCGCTGTTAGCTTCGTCGGGTTGTCTATTTGCCGTGGGTGAGGAGCACCCTTTCTATGGAACTGAGTCTGTTTTTGTCAATGTTGGGCTTTCTCTGGGTCGCTGCTATCACGCCAGGCCCTAATAATATGTTACTCACCGCCTCCGGTGCTAATTTTGGTTTCCTGCGCTCCCTGATGTTGCTGATCGGTATCATGATCGGCATGCAGGTGATGCTGCTGATGGTGGCCTTTGGCGTTGGCGGTTTGATCCTGCTTTATCCCTCGCTGCACCTGTTCCTGAAAATTGCCGGCAGCCTCTATCTGCTGTGGCTGGCATGGAAAATCGGTACCGCCGAGTATGAGAAGCTGGAAACCGGCGCGGGTCCGGCCACGCCGATGCCGTTCTGGCAGGGCGGCCTGCTGCAGCTGATCAACCCGAAAGCCTGGCTGATGGCGCTTGGCGCGGTCGCCAGTTTTAGCCTGGCGGGTGAAGCTTATAAAAACTCAGTGATGGCAATTAGCTTCGCCATGGCGTTGGTGAATCTGGTGTCAGGAGTGATCTGGTTAGGCTTCGGCACGCTGATTGGCCGCATCCTGCGCAGCCGCCGCGCCTGGACTATTTTCAACGTGTTTATGGGGTTGCTGACGGCGGCGTGCGTGCTGCTGATTTGGCACTGACCTCCGCAATCAACGGCGGGCGAGGCGTGCCTCGCCCCTACACAGATGGCGGCCCCTGTGCATATGGCGGCCGTAGGGGCCGCGGCATGCCCGGCCCGGCCTTAACATCCTGCCTAAACCCATATTTCAGCTAACGAATCCGCAATTTCTCCTAAGCAGCTTTTGCTATAAAAGATAATTTTTAATTACTTTATTACGATAGTCGCGCCCGGTTACAAAGGGGGGGTACACCCAATAACAATACTCTCTGGAGCGGGCTATGGCGGCAAAATTCACACTTTCACTTCTGGCGGCAGCACTGTCGCTGACGGCACTCGGCGCACAGGCGGTGGATGTCACCATCGCTTATCAAACCTCGGCGGAACCGGCGAAGGTCGCGCAGGCCGACAACACCTTTGCAAAAGAGAGCGGGGCGAAAGTCGACTGGCGTAAGTTTGACAGCGGCTCCAGCGTGGTGCGCGCGCTGGCCTCTGGCGACGTGCAGATCGGCAACATCGGCTCCAGCCCGCTGGCGGTTGCGGCCAGCCAGCAGGTGCCGATTGAGGTATTCCTGCTCGCTTCCCAGCTCGGTAATTCTGAAGCGCTGGTGGTGAAGAAAAGTATTAAGGATCCGCAAGACTTGATCGGCAAACGCATTGCGGTGCCGTTTATCTCCACCACCCACTACAGCCTGCTCGCCGCGCTGAAGCACTGGGGCATTAAGCCGGGCCAGGTACAAATCATTAACTTACAGCCGCCGGCGATTATCGCCGCCTGGCAGCGCGGGGATATCGACGGTGCCTACGTCTGGGCGCCCGCCGTCAATCAGCTGGAGCAGGACGGCAAGGTGCTGACCGACTCCGCCGAGGTCGGAAAATGGGGATCGCCAACGCTCGATGTCTGGGTAGTGCGCAAAGACTTTGCGCAGCAGCACCCGGAAGTGGTGACGGCGTTTGCCCGCAGCGCGCTGGAAGCGCAGAAAGCTTACCTCGATAACCCGCAGCAGTGGCTGAAGCAGGACGACTATCTCAGCAAGCTGTCGCGCCTGAGCGGCGTGCCTACGGCGCAGGTACCGGGGCTGGTGGAGGGCAATACCTATCTGACCGCGCAGCAGCAGGTGACGCAGCTTAACGGGCCGGTGAATCAGGCGATTGTCGACACCGCGACGTTCCTCAAGGAGCAGGGCAAAGTGCCGCAGGTCACTCATGACTACAGCAGCTTTGTCACCGATCGCTTTGTTAAACCTCTCGCCCAGTAGGAGATCGCCAATGCTTTCCGTGTCTCATCTTCGCGCCAGCTATGCAGGCCAGCTGGCATTACAGGACATCAACCTGTCGATCGGCAACGGAGAGCTGGTGGTGGTTTTAGGTCCGTCCGGCTGTGGCAAAACCACGCTGCTCAACCTGATTGCCGGGTTTATTCCGGCGGACAGCGGCAGCATCACGCTGGACGGCAAGCCGGTGAATGGACTGGGGGCGGATCGCGGCGTGGTGTTCCAGCATGAGGGGCTGCTGCCGTGGCGCAACGTGCTGGATAACGTGGCGTTTGGCCTGCAGCTGGCCGGCGTGGAGAAAAACGAGCGCCGCGCCGTCGCCAGACGCGTGCTGAAGCAGGTGGGGCTGGAGGGGGCCGAGAAACGCTTTATCTGGCAGCTCTCCGGTGGCATGCGTCAGCGCGTGGGTATTGCGCGCGCGCTGGCCGCCGATCCACGCCTGCTGCTGCTTGATGAGCCTTTCGGCGCGCTCGATGCCTTTACCCGTGAACAGATGCAGGAGCTGCTGCTGACCCTATGGCGCGACAGCGGCAAACAGATCCTGCTGATTACCCACGATATTGAAGAGGCGGTGTTTCTTGCCAGCGAACTTATCCTGCTGTCGCCGGGGCCGGGGCGTATCGTCGAACGGCTGGCGCTCGACTTCGGTCGCCGCTATGCGGCCGGGGAAGGCTGCCGGGCGATTAAATCCGACCCGGACTTTATTGAACGCCGCGAATATGTGCTCAGCCGGGTGTTCCAGCAGCGTGAGGTGTTTGCATGAGTTCCCTGGTGAATGAGAAGAGCCGCATGCGCAAACTGCGTCTGCGCTGGCCACTGTCGCGCCATCTGACGCTCAGCCTCAGCACGCTGCTGGTGCTGCTGGCCGTCTGGTGGGCCGTAACGGCGCTTAAACTGATTGCGCCGCTGTTTCTGCCGCCGCCGCAGCAGGTGCTGCACCAGCTGCTGACCATCGCCAGCCCGGCCGGGTTTATGGATGCCACGCTGTGGCAGCATCTGGCCGCCAGCCTGACGCGCATTGTGATTGCGCTAGCGGCAGCGGTGATTATCGGCGTGCCGGTCGGCATTTTTATGGGGCTGAATGATACCGTGCGCGGCATCCTCGATCCGCTGATTGAGCTCTACCGCCCGGTGCCGCCGCTGGCCTATTTGCCGCTGATGGTGATCTGGTTTGGCATCGGCGAGACCTCGAAGATTCTGCTGATCTACCTGGCCATTTTTGCCCCGGTGGCGATGTCGGCGCTGGCGGGCGTGAAGAGTGCCCAGCAGGTGCGGCTGCGTGCCGCCCGTTCGCTCGGCGCCAGCCGCTGGCAGGTGCTGTGGTTTGTGGTGCTGCCCGGCGCGTTGCCGGAAATTCTGACCGGTTTGCGCATTGGTCTTGGCGTCGGCTGGTCCACGCTGGTGGCCGCTGAGCTAATCGCTGCCACGCGCGGTCTGGGTTTTATGGTGCAGTCGGCCGGTGAATTCCTGGCGACTGACGTGGTACTGGCAGGCATTGCCGTTATCGCCCTGATCGCCTTTGCGCTGGAGCTGGGGCTACGCGCCTTACAGCGCCGCTTAACCCCCTGGCATGGAGTACAACAATGAACGAACGCATAAAAATTCAGGCGCTGGGACCGTATATCGGCGCCGAGGTGAGCGAGCTTGACCTCAGCCGCCCGCTGAGCGACGCGCAGTTTGAGCAGCTTTATCACGGGTTGATCCGCCATCAGGTGCTGTTCCTGCGTAATCAGCCGCTAACGCCTCAGCAGCAGCGCCAGCTGGCCGCGCGCTTTGGCGACCTGCATATCCACCCGGTGTATCCGCATGCGCCGGGGGTGGAGGAGGTTATCGTGTTGGATACCCATAACGATAATCCGCCTGATAACGACAACTGGCACACCGATGTGACCTTTATCGAAACGCCGCCTGCGGGCGCGATCCTCGCGGCGAAGCAGCTGCCGGAAAGCGGCGGTGACACGCTGTGGGCCAGCGGCATTGCGGCTTATGAGGCGCTGTCGGAGCCGCTAAAAGTACTGCTGAGCGGCCTGCAGGCCGAGCATGACTTCAAGAAATCGTTCCAGGAGTTCAAATACCGCGGCAGTGAAGAGGAGCACCAGCGCTGGCAGCAGGCGGTAGCGAAGAATCCGCCGCTGTTGCATCCGGTTATCCGCACCCATCCGGTGAGTGGCAAAAAGGCGCTATTCGTTAACGAAGGTTTCACCACGCGCATTGTCGGGCTGAAAGAGAAGGAGAGTGAGGCGCTGCTGAACTTCCTGTTTGCCCACATCACTAAGCCGGAATTCCAGGTACGCTGGCGCTGGCAGGTGGGCGATGTGGCGATCTGGGATAACCGCGTGACGCAGCATTACGCCAATGCAGATTATCTGCCCGCTCGGCGGATTATGCACCGGGCGACGATCTTAGGGGATAAGCCGTTTTAATCGTCACTCATCAGGTTACGTGAAAAATGATGGATATCCGCGCCAGGTTTCAGGCGATACAGCTTTGCCTTGCGGGCGCCGGTGGCAACGCTGTCGCCGGTCTCTTCAAACATCGCTGAAGCCTCAAAGCGGCGGATCAAGCTTTTGCGCTGCACCGGTCGGTCCAGTATCGTCTCAGTGACTTCCTGCAACTGGGTCAGAGTGAAGGCGGCGGGCAGGCAGTAGACCGGTAGCAGAGAATAGAGCGTCTTCTGTCGCAGCCGTTGCAGCGCTTCAGCAATGATCTGCTGATGGTCAAAAGCGATATCGCTGCGCTGTGCCAGACCGTCGAGCGGCTGCCACTGGGCATCGCTGACGTCATCACTTTCCGCCTGACAGTTTTCTGCGGCAATCAGGGCATAGCACGCTGCGTCAGCGTTTGGCAGCGCAGTAGCGGGATTCGGGTCGGGCATGCCCGGCCCCTACGAATGCGCTATTCCGGCAAATCCGTGTCGCAGGGGCGTGGCATGACTCGCCCGGCGGTGTTCCACAGTGCGCCATCCCAACAAATCAGTGTCGCAGGGGCGTGGCATGCCGCGCCCGGTGGTGTTCCACAGTGCGCCATCCCAACAAATCAGTGTCGTAGGGGCGTGGCATGCCGCGCCCGGCGGTGTTCCACAGTGCGCCACCCCAATAAATCAGTGTCCCAGGGGCGTGGCATGCCGCGCCCGAACTGCTGCATCAGGCGTTGATGATCGACTCTAACTCTTCCTGCGCTGCCAGCCATTCCATCTCACACTCTTCTAAGGCCGATTTCGCCGTTGCCTGCTGCTGCAGCGCCGCAGTGAGGTCGGCTTTGCGTGCTTGCTCATAGATGGCGCTGTCGGAGAGCTTCCCTTCGGCCGCGCTCAGCTCGGCGTTATGCTTCTCCATCTGCTTTTCCAGCTTCTCAATCTGCTTGCGCAGCGGCTGAGTCTGGGTGCGCAGCTCCGCTTCCCGGCGCTTTTGGTCCTTGCGCGCCTGAGCGCTATTGGCGCTGTCGGCTTTTGGCGCGGCATCGGCCACTGTCTGCTTCTGCAGGTCGCTCAGCCACTGCTGATAATCTTCCAGGTCGCCTTCAAATGCTTCCACTTTCCCGTCGTGTACCAGGTAGAGATCGTCGGTGGTCGAACGCAGCAGGTGGCGGTCGTGCGAGACAACAACCAGCGCGCCTTCGAAGTCAATCAGCGCCTCAGTCAGCGCCTGGCGCATATCAAGGTCAAGGTGGTTGGTGGGTTCATCCAGCAGCAGCAGGTTCGGGCGCTGCCAGACGATCAGCGCCAGCACCAGCCGGGCTTTCTCGCCGCCGGAAAAACGGCGGGTCTCTTCGCTGACTTTATCGCCCTGGAAGCCAAAGCCGCCGAGGTAGTCGCGCAGCTGCTGCTCCAGCACTTTCGGCGCGAGGCGCACCAGATGCTGGATCGGCGATTCGTCAGCGCGCAGGAACTCCAGCTGATGCTGAGCGAAGTAGCCGAGCTTGATGCCTTTCGCTAAGCCAATGTCGCCCTGTAATGGCGCCAGCTCGCCCGCCAGTAGTTTGATCAGCGTGGATTTACCCGCGCCGTTGCGCCCCAGCAGGCCAATGCGCGAGCCGGGAACCAGGTTGAGCTTGATCGAGTTAAGGATTTTACGATCGCCATAACCGGCGCTGACTTTTTCCATCTTCAGCAGTGGGTTCGGCAGGTTTTCAGGTGCGCGGAAGCTAAAGGTAAAGGGGTTGTCGACGTGCGCCGGGGCGATCAGCTCCATGCGCTCCAGCATTTTAATACGGCTCTGAGCCTGTTTTGCCTTGGTGGCTTTGGCCTTAAAGCGCTCAATGAAACTTTGCAGGTGCGCGACTTTCAGCTGCTGGTTTTCAAACATCGACTGCTGCTGCGAGAGTTTAGTGGCGCGCTGGATCTCGAACGAGCTGTAGTTGCCGGTGTACTCAAAAATTGACTGCTGTTCGATATGCAGAATTTTATCCACCACCGGATCGAGGAAGTCGCGGTCGTGGGAGATCAGGATCAGCGTGCCGGTGTAGCTTTTCAGCCAGCGCTCCAGCCAGATCACCGCATCAAGATCGAGGTGGTTAGTTGGCTCATCGAGCAGCAGCAGGTCGGAACGGCAAATCAGCGCCTGGGCGAGGTTAAGGCGCATGCGCCAGCCGCCCGAGAAGTCGCTGACCGGGCGCTGCAGCTGTTCCTGGGTGAATCCAAGGCCGTCCAGCAGGCTGGCAGCGCGTGACTGAATGGTCCATGCCTGCACCGCATCGAGCTTGCCGTGCAGCGTAGCGATGGCGTGACCATCGTCTATCTCATTCGCGTGCGCTAATTCAGACTCAAGCTGACGAAATTCGCGGTCGCCGTCGATAACATACTCAATGGCGGGAATATCCAGCGCCGGGGTCTCCTGATTGACCCACGCCAGTGACCAGTTTCCTGGATAGTTGAAACTGCCCGCGTCGGCGCTTATCTCGTTTTTCAGCAGCGCCAGCAGGGTCGATTTGCCGCAGCCATTCTTACCCACCAGGCCCACTTTTTGGCCGGGGTTAATGGTTGCGGTCGCGTTGTCGAGCAGGACGTGGACACCGCGACGGATTTGTAATGCAGAGAATACAATCATAAGCGCCGTAAGTTCAGAGTATGTTAAATTAAGCCATCATAATCAGTTTTCGGAATCAAACAGTTCCGTTGCGTCGAGCATGGTAGCGGAAATCACCCGCCATGACGACGATTTGGAGGGGAATGATGTCGCAGCCGCCTAAAGTCCTGCTGTTGTACGCCCACCCGGAGTCTCAGGATTCGATTGCCAATCGCGTTTTGCTTCAGCCGGCCAGAAATCTGGACAATGTGACGGTCCACGACCTGTATGCACACTATCCGGATTTTTTTATCGATATTCACCACGAGCAACAGCTGCTGCGCGAACATCAAATCATTGTTTTCCAGCACCCGCTTTACACTTATAGCTGCCCGGCGCTGCTGAAAGAGTGGCTGGATCGCGTGCTGTCGCGCGGCTTTGCCAGCGGCGTGGGCGGTAACGTGCTGGAAGGAAAATACTGGCGCAGCGTGATCACCACCGGTGAACCGGAGGCCGCCTACCATCAGGAGGGGCTGAACCGTTATCCGATGTCGGACATTATGCGCCCGTTCGAACTGACGGCGCAGATGTGCAGCATGCACTGGCTGACGCCGATGATTATCTACTGGGCGCGCCGCCAGTCTGCCGACGTGATGAACAATTATGCCCGCGCCTATGGCGACTGGCTGGCCAATCCGCTGCCCCATGGAGGAGTTTAGATGGAAGGACAAAGCCTCCTGACCGCCGGTGTTGTTTACCTGTTTGCGGCGGTGATTGCGGTGCCGATTGCGGCCCGTCTTGGCATCGGTGCGGTGTTGGGGTATCTGCTCGCGGGGATTGCCATTGGTCCCTGGGGACTGGGCTTTATCAGCGACGTAGACGAGATCCTGCACTTCTCCGAGCTCGGCGTGGTGTTCCTGATGTTTATCATCGGGCTGGAGCTGAAACCGTCGAAACTGTGGGAGCTGCGGCGCTCAATATTTGGCGTCGGTGCGGCGCAGGTGATCCTGAGCGCCGCGGTGCTCGGCGGCCTGCTGCTGCTGACCGACTTCTCCTGGCAGGCGGCCGCTATCGGCGGCATCGGGCTGGCGATGTCATCCACCGCGATGGCCTTACAGCTGATGCGCGATAAAGGCATGAACCACAATGAATCCGGGCAGCTCGGCTTCTCGGTGCTGCTGTTCCAGGACCTGGCGGTGATCCCGGCGCTGGCGCTGGTGCCGTTACTGGCCGGCGGCGACAGCGGTCATACCGACTGGATGAAGGTGGGCATGAAGGTGCTGGCCTTTGGCGGCATGCTGATCGGCGGGCGCTATCTGCTGCGGCCGATTTTCCGCTTTATTGCCGCTTCCGGCGTGCGCGAAGTGTTTACCGCCGCGGCGCTGCTGCTGGTGCTTGGCTCGGCACTGTTTATGGATGCGCTCGGGCTGTCGATGGCGCTCGGTACCTTTATTGCCGGTATCCTGCTGGCGGAAAGTGAATATCGCCACGAGCTGGAAATCGCGATTGATCCGTTTAAAGGCTTGCTGCTGGGGCTGTTCTTTATTTCGGTCGGCATGGCGCTTAACCTCGGCGTGCTCTATACCCATATTGTTGAGATCCTCGCCGGAGTGGTGATTCTGGTCGCGGTGAAGGTGGCGGTGCTGTATCTGCTGTCGCGCATCTACGGCCTGCGCAGCTCCGAACGGCTGCAGTTCTCCACGGTGCTTAGCCAGGGCGGTGAGTTTGCCTTCGTGCTGTTCTCTGCCGCTTCTTCTGCGAAGCTGTTTAGCGGGGATCAGATGCCGCTGCTGCTGGTGACGGTGACGCTGTCGATGATGACCACGCCGCTGCTGATGCAGGGCGTGGATAAAATCCTTGAACGCCGCTTCAATGAAGTGGATGACTCCGCCGAGAAGCCGTTTGTTGAAGATGATAAACCGCAGGTGATCGTGGTCGGCTTTGGTCGATTCGGTCAGGTAGTGGCGCGCCTGCTGATGGCTAACCAAAAGCGCATTACGGTGCTGGAACGCGATATCAGTGCGGTCAGCCTGATGCGCAAATATGGTTACAAGGTGTATTACGGTGATGCTACCGAACTGGAGCTATTGCGTGCCGCCGGAGCAGAAACCGCGCAGTCGATCGTGATAACCTGTAACGGCCCGGAAGATGCGATGGAGATTGTTCACCTCTGCCAGCACCATTTCCCGCATCTGCAAATTCTGGCGCGCGCCCGGGGCCGCGTTGAGGCGCACGAGCTGCTGCAGGCTGGCGTCTCGCAGTTTTCCCGTGAAACCTTCAGCAGTGCGCTGGAGCTGGGGCGCAAAACCTTGATGACGCTGGGGATGCACCCGCATCAGGCGTTCCGCGCGCAGCAGCACTTCCGCCGTCTGGATATGCGCATGCTGCGTGAGCTGATGCCGAATCACAGCGACAGCCAGCAGATCTCCAGAGTGAAAGAGGCGCGGCGCGAGCTGGAAGATATCTTCCAGGCTGAAATGCAGCACGAGAAGCGGCAGTACGACGGCTGGGATGAGGCAGATTAATGCAATCAATCTGCCCGTTGGGGGCGACTTTTTTTCCGGTCGCCCTGCTTCCGGCACAATGGGCTGACCGAAATGTAACGGCAGCTCCTGCGGAATTTAATGGTGATCATGATGCGTAAACGTTTTATCGCTGGCGCGACCTGCCCGAAATGCCAGGCTCGCGACACGCTCGCCCTGTGGCGGGAAAATAATATCGATGTGGTCGAGTGTGTGAAATGCGGTCATCAGATGCGTGAAGCCGACAAAAAGGCGCGCGAACAGGTGCGCAGCAATGAGCAGGTGATCGGAATTTTTCATCCCGAGTAGCGTAATTGCACAGCTTTTTTTAAGCTGTACAGTACAGCCGGGTTGAAATTCGATACAATCGGCGCCACTTAGAGCCCTTAGCGTTGGTAAAACAGCCAGCGAATTAAGGGCTCAACGCTCTCAACGGTTAGGAGTAATCATGAAAGTAGCAAAAGACCTCGTGGTCAGCCTGGCATACCAGGTCCGTACAGAAGATGGTGTGTTGGTTGATGAATCCCCGGTGAGCGCACCGCTGGACTACCTGCACGGTCATGGTTCCCTGATTTCCGGGCTGGAGAAGGCGCTGGAAAATCGTGAAGCTGGCGACAAGTTTGATGTGAATATCGCATCAAACGATGCCTACGGCGAATACGATGAGAACCTGGTGCAGCGCGTACCGAAAGACGTATTTATGGGCGTTGACGAACTGCAGGTTGGCATGCGCTTCCTGGCAGAAACCGATCAGGGCCCGGTACCGGTTGAAATCACGGAAGTAGACGGCGACCACGTCGTGGTTGATGGTAACCACATGCTGGCTGGCCAGAACCTGAACTTCAATGTTGAAGTTGTGGCGATCCGTGCTGCGACCGAAGAAGAGCTGGCCCACGGCCACGTTCACGGCGAAGACGGTCATCACCATGACCACGATCACGGCCATGACCACGGTCAGGGCGGTTGTGGTACTGGCGGTTGCGGCTGCAGCCACTGATCGATAACCGTGCAGGGGCGACCGGAAAAAAGGTCGCCCCCCTACGAGTCAGAGGCCACCTGCGGGTGGCCTTTTTGTTTTTTACGGTTGCTGCGGGTTAAGCGACAGCGAGTCGGGCATGTCGGGTCGAGGCATACCTCGACCGGGGATCAGTAGTGCGGAGGCGGGGTTTCTTCGGACTGATCGGCCATTAATGACGGCGCGGCAGCCTTAAGTTTGTCGGTCAGCAGGCGCATCTGTTCACGCACGCGCGCCATCTCCAGTTCGTGCTGTACCACCGTATGGTTCAGCTCATCAATGGTCATTTCCTGAAACGCCAGTTTGCTCTCCAGCATCTCCAGCCGCTGCTCCAGCAGTGATTGTTGCATTCTGTTTCCTCTTGTTACTACCGGGCCAGGCCCACTCCTGGCGAATTGCCCGATTCTAACGGTAAAATGCGGGCAGAAGTAGGCGAAACGGCGTAAATTAGCCGCCAGAGGTTGAAAAGTCTTTTAACTGACTCCATTCCTGTGGTGAAACTTTCGGGCGAACACGTGGTCGGAAGTTAACTTCACTTTGTCATGGCGAGACTATTTTTTCAGCTCGCCCCCAGTTATATTTCAGGCCGCAGGCCTGCAAACGATTCCCGAGGTGAGATGCTTCGGTTTTGGAGAAATGGATGAAATCACTGTTTAAAGTCACATTGTTAGCTACCACGATGGCCGTTGCGCTGAATGCCCCGCTGGCAATGGCTGCCGACGCCGCTCAGGCTAAGCCAGCAGCAGCACCGCAGCAGGCTCCTAAAAATGCCGCCTTCAAAAATGACGACCAGCAGTCTGCATATGCGCTGGGTGCATCTTTGGGCCGCTACATGGAGAACTCCCTGAAGGAACAGGAAAAACTGGGCATCACCCTGGATAAAACTCAGCTGATCGCCGGCGTTCAGGATGCGTTTGCTGGTAAGAGCAAACTCTCTGACCAGGAGATCGAGCAGACGCTGCAGTCCTTCGAAGGCCGTGTGAAGGGTGCCGCTCAGGCGAAGATGGAAAAAGATGCGACAGAAAACGCCAGCAAAGGTGACGCTTACGCGGCTAAATTCGCTAAAGAGAAAGGCGTGAAGAAAACCGAATCCGGTCTGCTCTACCAGGTAGAGAAAGAAGGAACCGGCAGCGCGCCGACTGACAGCGATACCGTTGTAGTGAACTACAAAGGGACGCTGATCGACGGCACCGAGTTCGATAACTCTTACACCCGCGGCGAGCCGCTGTCATTCCGTCTGGATGGTGTCATCCCTGGCTGGACTGAAGGCCTGAAGCACGTGAAGAAAGGCGGCAAAATTAAGCTGGTGATCCCACCGAACCTGGCTTACGGCAAAAATGGCGTTCCGGGTATTCCGGCTAACTCCACGCTGGTATTCGACGTTGAGCTGCTGGACATCAAAGCGGCGGCGAAAGCCGATGCCGCACCAGCCCCGGCTGCACCAGCCGCTGGTGATGCCAAAGCTAAGCAGTAATGCCTGCCACCGCCACCTTCGGGTGGCGGTTTTGTTTCCCCCACCTGCACAGCTATTCCCCTGCTTTTTGCGTTAGATTGCATTTCACGACAAAGGTTGGGACACGCCTTTCCCATATTTGCTAGACTATCCGGCGCGCATTTAATAAGAATGAGTCTGCCCTTGCGCCGTGTGACAGGCTCTGGTCAAAGGGTGGTGTCGTCAATGTCTAATTCACTGTTCTCCGGTGACGTCGCGGATTTGGAGCTGCTTGAACAGCACCCATTCACCGCCGGGGATTTCGAAATTCTCAAATCTTACGAAGCTGTTGTTGATGGCCTGGCGATGCTTATCGGTTCGCACTGCGAGATCGTGCTGCACTCGCTGGAAGACCTGAAGTGCTCGGCGGTGCGTATTGCCAACGGTGAACATACCGGGCGCAAAATAGGCTCGCCAATCACCGATCTCGCGCTGCGCATGCTGCACGATATGACGGGTGCTGACAGTAATGTCTCGAAAGCCTACTTTACCCGTGCCAAAAGCGGCGTGCTGATGAAGTCGGTGACCATTGCTATCCGCAATCGCGAACAGCGGGTGATCGGCCTGCTGTGCATCAATATGAACCTTGATGTGCCGTTCTCGCAGATTATGGCGACTTTCATGCCGCCTGAAACGCAGGAAGTGGCCTCCTCAGTCAATTTCGCCTCCTCGGTGGAAGACCTGGTGATGCAGACGCTGGAATTCTCGATTGAAGAAGTCAGCGCCGATCGCAATGTGTCCAACAACGCCAAGAATCGCCAAATCGTGCTCAATCTGTATGAGAAAGGCATCTTTGATATCAAAGATGCGATTAACCAGGTGGCGGATCGCCTGAATATCTCCAAGCACACGGTCTATCTTTACATTCGCCAGTTCAAAAATGGCGATTTCCACGGCCAGGATAAGTAATGCGTTTCTGCCTGATGGTGACCGGCCCGGCCTATGGCACACAGCAGGCCAGTAGCGCCTGGCTGTTTGCCCGCGAGCTGCTGGCGCAGGGCCATGAACTGGAAAGCGTGTTTTTCTATCGTGAAGGGGTGCTGAATGCCAGCCTGCTGAATGCCCCGGCCAGCGATGAAACCGATCTGACCCGTCACTGGCAGCAGCTGCACACAGAGCACGGCGTGGCGCTGAATATCTGTGTGGCGGCAGCGCTGCGCCGTGGCGTGGCCGATGAGCACGAAGCCGCCAGCCTTGGCCTGCCTGTGGCGAATCTCGCCACAGGTTTTCAACTCAGCGGGTTGGGTGCACTGGCGGAAGCCGCCCTTAGCTGTGACCGCATGGTGCAGTTCTGATGAATCGTATCGCTTTCGTGTTTACTCAGGCGCCCCATGGCAGCAGTGCCGGGCGGGAAGGGCTGGATGCTGTGCTGGCGACGTCGGCACTCAGCGAGGATATCGCGCTGTTCTTTGTCAGCGATGGCGTACTACAGCTCACCGCGGGCCAGCAGCCGCAGCAGATTCTGGCGCGCAACTATATCGCGACCTTTGGCGTGCTGCCGATGTATGACGTCGAGCGCTGCTATCTGTGCGCTGCGGCGTTAGCAGAACGAGGCATTGCTGCCGACGCGGCCCGCGTGCTGCCTGCTGAGATTTTAACGCCTGCTGACCTGCGTCAGACCCTGGATAACTACGACCGGGTGATTACCTTCTGAGGAAACCATGCTGCATACCCTGATGACTTCACCTTTTCGCTGCGATGTCGCTGCGTTGCTGCGCCTGCTGGCTGACGGCGATGATGTGCTGCTACTTCAGGATGGGGTGATTGCGGCTCTGGAAGGCAGCCCTGCCCTTGAAGCCTTGCTTAATGCCCCCATCTCACTCTACGTGCTGCAGGAAGATGTCGAGGCGCGTGGCTTATCTGCTCAAATTTCAACCAATGTGACGGCGGTAGGCTATACTGACTTCGTTGCGCTGGTTGTAAAGAACCCGCAGCAAATGACCTGGTGACAGTAGTAATCCTGGTTATTTCTTGACACCTTTTGGTCTCAGCCTTAAAATTCTGCGGCCTCGTGATTCCGCGAGGCGATTTATTACGTGTTTACGAAGCAAAAGCTAAATCCCAGGAGCTATTTAATGGCAACAGTTAACCAGCTGGTTCGCAAACCACGCGTACGCAAAGTTGCAAAGAGCAACGTGCCTGCGCTGGAAGCCTGCCCGCAGAAACGTGGTGTATGTACTCGTGTATACACTACTACCCCTAAAAAACCGAACTCCGCACTGCGTAAAGTATGTCGTGTTCGTTTAACCAACGGTTTTGAAGTTACCTCCTACATCGGCGGTGAAGGTCATAACCTGCAGGAACACTCCGTGATCCTGATCCGTGGCGGTCGTGTAAAAGACTTGCCAGGTGTGCGTTACCACACCGTTCGTGGCGCGCTGGACTGCTCAGGTGTTAAAGACCGTAAGCAGGCTCGCTCCAAGTACGGCGTGAAGAAGCCAAAGGCTTAATGGTTCTCCGTTAAGTAAGGCCAAACGTTTTATCTTAAATGTCATAATAAACTCGTAGAGTTTTGGACAATCCTGAATTAACAACGGAGTATTTCCATGCCACGTCGTCGCGTCATTGGTCAGCGTAAAATCCTGCCAGATCCTAAGTTCGGATCAGAATTGCTGGCCAAATTTGTAAATATCCTGATGGTAGATGGTAAAAAATCTACTGCTGAAACTATCGTTTATAACGCGCTGGAGACCCTGGCTCAGCGTTCTGGTAAAAACGAGCTGGAAGCATTTGAAGTAGCCCTGGACAACGTCCGCCCAACCGTGGAAGTTAAATCCCGTCGCGTTGGTGGTTCTACTTATCAGGTACCAGTTGAAGTCCGTCCGGTTCGTCGTAATGCTCTGGCAATGCGTTGGATCGTAGAAGCTGCTCGTAAACGCGGTGATAAATCTATGGCTCTGCGCCTGGCGAACGAACTTTCTGATGCTGCAGAAAACAAAGGTACTGCAGTTAAGAAACGTGAAGACGTTCACCGTATGGCCGAAGCCAACAAGGCGTTCGCTCACTACCGCTGGTAACAGCTCTGTAGTTGTTATAAACCCAGCGGGCGTCCCAGTGACTTACCTGCTGGGCTTTTTTAACTTAGAACGTCTAAGAATCAGAGGAATCAAATGGCTCGTAAAACACCCATTGAACGCTACCGTAACATCGGTATCAGTGCGCACATCGACGCCGGTAAGACTACAACTACCGAACGTGTTCTGTTCTACACCGGTGTAAACCACAAAATCGGTGAAGTACATGACGGCGCAGCAACCATGGACTGGATGGAGCAGGAACAGGAACGTGGTATTACCATCACTTCCGCTGCGACCACCTGTTACTGGTCTGGTATGGCTAAGCAGTTTGAACCACACCACGTAAACATCATCGACACCCCAGGACACGTTGACTTCACCATCGAAGTTGAGCGTTCTATGCGTGTGCTTGATGGCGCGGTAATGGTTTACTGTGCAGTTGGTGGCGTTCAGCCGCAGTCTGAGACCGTATGGCGTCAGGCTAACAAATACAAAGTTCCACGCATTGCGTTCGTTAACAAAATGGACCGCATGGGTGCAAACTTCCTGAAAGTTGTTGACCAGATGGAAAAGCGCCTGGGTGCAAACCCGGTGCCATTGCAGCTGGCTATCGGCGCAGAAGAGAAATTCACCGGTGTTGTTGACCTGGTGAAAATGAAAGCGATCAACTGGAACGAAGCCGATCAGGGCGTCACCTTCGAATACGAAGATATTCCAGCTGATATGCAGGAACTGGCCGAAGAATGGCGTGGCAAGCTGGTTGAAGCCGCAGCTGAAGGCTCTGATGAGCTGATGGAGAAGTTCTTTGGCGGCGAAGAGCTGACTGAAGAAGAGATCAAAACTTCTCTGCGTAAGCGCGTTCTGAACAGCGAAATCATCCTGGTTACCTGTGGTTCTGCATTTAAGAACAAAGGTGTTCAGGCGATGCTGGATGCGGTTGTTGAGTATCTGCCAGCACCGACCGACGTTACCGCGATTAACGGTATGTTGGACGATGGTAAAGACACTCCAGCTGTTCGTCACTCAGACGACAAAGAGCCGTTTGCTGCTCTGGCGTTCAAAATTGCTACCGACCCATTCGTGGGTAACCTGACCTTCTTCCGCGTTTACTCTGGTGTAGTAAACTCAGGTGATACCGTGTTCAACCCGGTTAAATCTGCTCGTGAGCGTCTGGGCCGTATCGTACAGATGCACGCCAACAAGCGTGAAGAGATCAAAGAAGTTCGTGCAGGCGATATCGCCGCAGCGATCGGTCTGAAAGACGTGACCACTGGTGACACCCTGTGTGACCCGGACAACGTCATCATTCTGGAGCGTATGGAATTCCCTGAGCCGGTAATCTCCATCGCTGTAGAGCCGAAAACCAAAGCTGACCAGGAAAAAATGGGTCTGGCTCTGGGTCGTCTGGCTAAAGAGGACCCGTCATTCCGCGTATGGACTGACGAAGAAACTAACCAGACTATCATCGCTGGTATGGGTGAGCTGCACCTGGACATCATCGTTGACCGCATGAAGCGTGAATTCAACGTTGAAGCCAACGTCGGTAAACCTCAGGTTGCTTACCGCGAAGCGATTCGTGCGAAAGTTACCGATATCGAAGGTAAACACGCCAAGCAGTCTGGTGGTCGTGGTCAGTACGGTCATGTTGTTATCGACATGTACCCACTGGAGCCGGGCGTTAACCCTAAAGGTTACGAATTCGTCAACGATATTAAAGGCGGTGTGATTCCTGGTGAATACATCCCTGCGGTTGACAAAGGCATTCAGGAACAGCTGAAATCAGGCCCACTGGCTGGTTACCCTGTAGTAGATCTGGGCGTTCGTCTGCACTTTGGTTCATACCATGATGTTGACTCCTCAGAACTGGCGTTTAAACTGGCGGCTTCTATTGCGTTCAAAGACGGCTTTAAGAAAGCAACGCCGGTACTGCTTGAACCAATCATGAAGGTTGAAGTAGAGACTCCTGAAGAGAATACCGGTGACGTTATCGGTGACCTTAGCCGTCGTCGTGGTATGCTCAAAGGACAAGAATCTAACGCTACTGGCGTTCAGATTCACGCTGAGGTTCCGCTGTCTGAAATGTTCGGATACGCGACTCAGTTGCGTTCTCTGACGAAAGGCCGTGCTTCGTACTCCATGGAGTTCCTGAAGTATGATGATGCGCCGAACAACGTCGCTCAGGCCGTAATTGAAGCTCGTAGCAAATAAGCTACAGTTTAAATATTGATCCTATGCTCTCACCAAAGGGTGAGAGCATTAAAGTAAGGAATATCGTCGTGTCTAAAGAGAAATTTGAACGTTCCAAACCGCACGTCAACGTTGGTACTATCGGCCACGTTGACCACGGTAAAACTACCCTGACTGCTGCTATCACCACCGTTCTGGCTAAAACCTACGGCGGTTCTGCTCGTGCGTTCGACCAGATCGATAACGCGCCAGAAGAAAAAGCACGTGGTATCACCATCAACACTTCTCACGTTGAATATGACACCCCAACTCGCCACTACGCGCACGTTGACTGCCCAGGCCACGCCGACTATGTGAAAAACA
>NZ_JASCAQ010000067.1:0-132379 GCF_029967685.1 Erwinia sp. V90_4
CGATGGTAGTGTGGGGTCTCCCCATGCGAGAGTAGGGAACTGCCAGGCATCAATTAAACAGACAAGCCTCATGCGAAAGCATGGGGCTTTTTTGTTTGTGCGCAATCCAGGAAAACACAATATTAGCGGATAACCGTTGAAAACATGGCGTTAAAAAAGCCCCGTTCATCACTGATCGGGGCTTTGTACCTCAGTTACCACGTGAAATTAGTGGATGACCTGCGACAGGAAAGCGCGGGTGCGTTCTGACTTAGGATTAGAGAAGAACTCCTGCGGCGCAGCCTGCTCAACGATCTCACCGCGGTCCATAAAGATCACGCGGTCGGCCACGGTGCGCGCAAAGCCCATTTCATGGGTTACGCAAAGCATGGTCATACCATCTTCTGCCAGGCCAATCATGGTATCGAGAACCTCCTTCACCATCTCGGGGTCCAGCGCTGAGGTCGGTTCATCGAACAGCATGATTTTCGGCTTCATGCACAATGAGCGGGCAATCGCCACGCGCTGCTGCTGGCCACCGGAGAGCTGCCCCGGGAATTTGTGCGCATGCTCGGCAATACGCACACGCTCCAGGTAATGCATCGCCAGCTCTTCAGCTTCTTTCTTCGGCGTTTTGCGTACCCAGATAGGGGCCAGAGTACAGTTCTGCAATACGCTCAGGTGCGGGAAGAGATTGAAGTGCTGAAACACCATGCCGACTTCCGTGCGCACGCGTTCGATATTACGCAGATCGTCATTAAGCAGGGTGCCATCTACCACAATACGGCCCTGCTGATGCTCTTCCAGATGGTTGATGCAGCGGATCGTTGTCGATTTTCCCGAGCCGGAAGGCCCGCAGAGTACGATACGTTCGCGCGGTTTTACCTGCAGATTGATATTCTTCAGGACATGAAACTGACCATACCACTTGTTCACGTTTTCCAGCGTAATCATCATCGCGTCGTCAGCTTGAGTAATAATTTGAGTCATGTTGAACCTCAGTGTGGCGTACGCCCGGTGTTAAAGCGCTTCTCCAGATACTGGCTATAGCGCGACATGCTAAAACAGAAAATCCAGTAGACCAGTGCAGCAAAGACGTAACCCTCGGTGGACATACCCAGCCAGGTTGGGTCGACGGTGGCCTGCTGCACGCTACTGAACAGATCGAACAGGCCGATGATGATCACCAGGCTGGTATCTTTGAACAGGGCGATGATGGTGTTAACCAGCCCGGGGATGACCAGCTTCAACGCCTGCGGCAGGATCACCAATCCCTGGGTTTTCCAGTAGCCCAGCGCCAGCGACTCAGCGGCTTCGTACTGACCTTTTGGCAACGCCTGCAACCCGCCGCGCACCACCTCGGCAACATAGGCTGACTGGAACAGGATCACCCCAACCAGCGCACGGATCAGCTTATCAATAGTGCTGCCTTCCGCCATAAACAGCGGCAGCATCACCGAGGACATAAACAGCACGGTGATCAGCGGGACGCCGCGCCAGAACTCGATAAACAGGATACAGAGCGTGCGCACCACCGGCATACGCGAGCGACGGCCCAGCGCCAGCAGAATCCCCAGCGGCAACGCACCGGCGATACCCACTGAAGCGATGATCAGCGTCAGCGTCAGGCCGCCCCACTGTCGGGTTTCCACGCGTTCCAGCCCCAGATAGCCGCCGTACAGCAGGAACCACACCACAATCGGATAGATCACGGCCCAGGCGGCGATATAGCTACCGCGACGCGGCAGGATTTTCAGGAACATCGGGACGATTGATAGCAGGCCGATAACCAGCGCCAGATTAATGCGCCAGCGTAACTCGTGAGGATACAGCCCATACATAAACTGGCCGAAACGCGCATGGATAAACACCCAGCATGCGCCTTCCCTGGTACAGTCTGCGCGGGTGTTGCCGAACCAGTTCGCCTGGAACACCAGCCAGTTCAGCGCGGGGGGGATCACCACCCACATCACCCAGATACAGAACAGGGTCAGCAGTGAGTTTCCCCAGCTGGAGAACAGATTTTTTCTTGCCCAAACGACGGCACGTGAGAACGCGTTAGTCGGTACGGGCGGAGTGTCATGAGTCGTTACAGTCATAATTATCCCGTTCTCTTAGCGTTCAATCAGCGCGATTTTGCGGTTATAGATATTCATTAACAGCGAAATCGTCAGGCTGATGATGAGATAAACACCCATGGTGATGGCGATTGTCTCAATGGCCTGGCCCGTCTGGTTCAGCACCGTCCCGGCAAACAGCGACACCATATCGGGATAGCCAATCGCGGCAGCCAGCGAGGAGTTTTTCACGATATTGAGATACTGGCTGGTCAGCGGTGGAATGATCACGCGCATCGCCTGTGGGATGATGACCTGGCGTAGCGTCACCGGGTTTGGCAGGCCGAGCGAGCGGGCAGCCTCATGCTGACCGTGCGGTACGGACTGAATGCCTGAACGGATCACCTCCGCGATAAATGACGAGGTGTAGATCGACAGCGCCAGCGTCAGGGCCGCCAGCTCAGGGATCAGAACAAAGCCACCGCGATAGTTAAAGCCCTTCAGCTCCGGGATATCCCAGTGCATCGGGCTGCCGGCAAACGTTGAAGCCAGCAGCGGAAACAGCACCAGCATCGCAATCGCCGCCGGCCAGGTGCGGCGCAGCTGCCCGGTTTTAAGCTGATGCTTTTTGTTATAGCGGAACAGGCCGACCGTCGACAGGACGGCAAGCAGTAACGCCAACAGAAATGGCAGGGTGCCCGGCGCGTACTCAGGCCATGGGATGTAGAGCCCACGGTTACTGACGAAAGCGAGATCAAAGGCATTCAGCGCCTGGCGCGGTCCCGGCAGATTGCGCAGCACCGCAAAGTACCAGAAGAAGATCTGCAGCAGCGGAGGAATGTTGCGGAACGTCTCAATATAGATATTGGAAATTTTCCGCAGCAGCCAGTTGTCAGACAGACGTGCCAGACCAATAAAGAAGCCGAGAAAAGAGGCAAAGACAATACAGAGTGCGGAAACCAGCAGCGTGTTGGTGAGACCCACCAGGAACACGCGTGCGTAGGTATCCCCCTCGCTGTAGTCGATCAGATGCTGGACGATACCGAAGCCAGCGCTACGTTCAAGGAAACCAAAACCGGAAGTAATGCCACGGCTTGCCAGGTTAATGATGGTGTTATGAATCAGATAACCTGCTACGGCAACAACCGCGACGATCGCAATGATCTGGTAAAGCCAGGCGCGCACCGCAGGATTGCTGAATGAAAAATCCCTTTTTACGGTTGGGCGTTGAGACATGATGAGACCTCAGTAACGAAAATTCTGTCGTGGGCACCCGCACACGGGTGCCCGGTAATCGGGGGAATTAACGTACTGGTGGCGCGTACTGGATGCCGCCCTGGTTCCACAGCGCATTCTGACCACGGGCAATTTTCAGCTGGCTATCTTTACCGACGTTACGGTCAAAGACTTCCTGATAGTTACCCACCTGCTTGATGATGTTGTAAGCCCATTTGTTGTCCAGCTTCAGGTCTTTACCGAAGTCACCTTCGGCGCCCAGCAGGTGAGCCATATCAGGGGTAGAGGGTTTAGCCGTCATCTCGTCGACGTTTTTAGAGGTAATACCCATCTCTTCCGCGTTCAGCATGGCGAACAGGGACCATTTAACGATGGTGAACCAGTCATCATCACCGCGGCGTACTACCGGGCCCAGAGGCTCTTTAGAGATCACTTCCGGCAGTACGATGAACTCGTTTGGTTTGCCCAGCTTGATGCGCAGTGCATACAGCTGAGACTGGTCAGAAGCGAGGGTATCGCAACGACCGGTATCCAGCGCTTTCGCCGACTCGTCAGAACGGTCGAAGGTCACCGGGGTATACTGCATTTTGTTGGCTTTAAAGTAGTCCGCCACGTTCAGTTCAGTGTCGGTACCGGCTTGTATGCAAACGGTTGCGCCGTCCAGCTCTTTAGCACTTTTCAGACCTGCTTTCTGGTGGGTCAGGAAGCCGATGCCATCGTAGTAGTTAACGCCAGCGAAGATGAAGCCCATGCCGCCGTCACGTGCAGAAGTCCAGGTGGTGTTACGTGACAGGATATCCACTTCACCTGACTGCAGTGCGGTGAAACGCTCTTTTGCCGTCAGCGGGGTGTACTTTACCTTGGTCGCATCACCAAATACGGCTGCGGCAGCCGCACGACAAACGTCCACGTCGATGCCGGAAAACTTACCGCTGGCATCCGCATAGGAGAAGCCCGGTAAGCCGTCACTGATACCGCACTGCACAAACCCTTTCTTCTTAATCGCGTCCAGCGTGGTGCCAGCGTGAGCCTGATTCGCAACCGCAAACAGCGTAGCAGCGGCAACCAAAGTTGAAAGCATCATCTTTTTCATAAAGCATCCTGTGTGGCGAAAACGTTTTGTTATGTGTAATGCACGCTTTGGTGCACTTTGCCTGTCTGTGGCCGAAGCCATTCACTGCTTTGCAAAGGTAATGCCAGATTTGCAGAGCCCTGAATCTATTGGAAAGCATTGCTAATATTCAGAAGCATTTGGTAAGTTCGATTAATATCGCGCACCAGGACGGGGCAAAAATAGCACTAATGGTCACAAATAGTGCAAATAGTTTCACTATATGGAAGCAGTGTGAGGGAGATAGCAGTTTTAGTGACTGAAGTGTAAAAAGAGTGGCTAACTCCAGCGCGCAGAGGCGCTGGAGGGGGGCAACGCGGGTTAATAGAGGGAACTGGCTCCGCCGGGACGCGTTTTAAAGCGGCGGTGTAGCCACATATACTGATTCGGCGCACGCATGATCTCGCGCTCAATGACGCGGTTCATGTACTCGGCGGCCTGCTGCTCGCTTTCGATGGGATAATCTTTCAGCTCTGGCTGGATCACTAATTCATAGCCGCTGCCGTCTTCGTTGCGAATCAGCACAACGGTGATCAGCGCAGGTTTTGCCATGCGTGCCAGCATCCAGGTGCCGCTGGTCGTGGCCGCCTCAGGCACGGCAAACAGCGGGGCGAAGACGCTACCTTTCGGGCCGTAATCCTGGTCCGGTGCAAACCACACGGCCTCACCCTGTTTCAGCGCCTGCACCATACCGCGCAGATCGCGACGATTGATCATCGCTTTGTTCGAGCGCATGCGTCCTTTAGTCTGCACCCACTCCATGAATTTGTTGTTATGCGGGCGATACATGGCCATCATCGGCTGACAGAGGCCCATTGCCCGTCCGCCAAGTTCCAGCGACATAAAATGCACGCCGATAATCAGCGCGCCACGGCCATCGGCCTGTGCAGCCTGCAGGTTGTGCAGACCATTAACTTTAAACCAGCGCTTCACGCGGCGGTCGGACCAAAACCAGGCCATGCCGGTTTCAATCAGGCCCATACCCAGGGATTCGAAATTGCCGACGATGCAGCGCTCCAGCTGCTCTTTGTCCATATCCGGAAAGCACAGCTCCAGATTGCGGCGCGCAATCGAGACGCGGCGCTTCATAAAGCGCATAGAAGTGCGTCCTATCCAGATGCCGAACTTATGCAGTAAAGGATACGGGAGTTGGACCAGCAGAAAGAGTACGCTGACGCCAAACCAGGTTAACCAGTAGCGTGGGCGAAGAAAACCCCGGCGGAATTTTTGTGACGGCTTCATCTATTGCTCATTTTGACGTTAAGGACCAGAGAAACTGTAACGCAAGTTGACAACAATCAGCTGCGATACAATCACTCAGACACCCATTCAGGACGATGGTTTAGCCTGCTTCCTGAGCTGGCAGAACTTTACATTTGCGGGGCGTGACGCACGGCTATCAGAAAGGTAAGGGCTGCAGGCCTGGGTAGGCATTTCCATTGGCTGTAATTTTACACAGATTAACGGGACTTCAGGAAGATGTGCAGAGGAATAATCTGACAAGAAAATTTTATCCGCTCAAAAAATAAAAAAGCGCCAGCCCCGGAGGGACAAGCGCTTTCGCAACAACATGATAGCCAAAGACTATTAGTTCATGCCGTATTTTTTCAGTTTCTTACGCAGTGTACCGCGGTTGATACCCATCATCAGGGCTGCACGGGTCTGGTTGCCACGGGTGTATTGCATCACCATGTCCAACAGAGGCTGCTCTACTTCAGCCAATACCAGCTCATACAGATCACTTACATCTTGACCATTCAGTTGAGCAAAATAGTTCTTCAGTGCCTGTTTGACCGAATCACGAAGTGGCTTTTGGGTCACCTGATCCTGTGAATTTACGGTAGATACGGTCAGTACGTCAGAATTTACGCGTTGTTCGAACATAGTTCTGTCAGCTCTTTATTTCTAATTACGCAAGATTTTCGAAGTATGCCTCCAACGCCTCCAGCTGTTCGCTGGCATCCTCTATGGCGTTGAATGTGCGCCGAAACTGGTCGTTTGGGGCGTGCTCCTGTAGATACCAGGAGACGTGCTTCCGGGCAATACGGTATCCCTTGCGATGACCATAAAAGTCGTGCAGTTCCCGTAAGTGCCCGATGAGCAAGCGCTTTACTTCAGCTAGTGGCATCGGTGCCAGCAGCTCCCCAGTGTCCAGATAGTGCTGGATTTCCCGGAAGATCCACGGTCTTCCCTGAGCCGCCCGTCCTATCATCAGGGCATCAGCCCCCGTATAGTCAAGTACGGCTCTGGCTTTATGCGGGTCAGTAATGTCTCCATTCGCGATAACCGGAATGGATACGTTCTGCTTAACTGTCCGAATGCTGTCGTACTCAGCTTCGCCGTTGAACAAACACGCGCGTGTGCGTCCGTGAATGGTCAGGGCCTGAATCCCACAGCGTTCAGCCAATTGGGCAATCTCTACGCAGTTGCGGTTGTCGCTATCCCAGCCAGTGCGAATCTTTAAGGTCACCGGTACTTCGACTGCATTAACTACCGCTGAGAGGATAGACTGCACCAGCTCAGGATGCTGCAGCAGTGCCGAACCTGCCATCTTACGATTCACTTTTTTGGCCGGACACCCCATGTTGATGTCGATGACCTGCGCACCCGATGCTGCATTGATACGCGCGGCTGCCGCCATCTCTTCCGGGTCACAACCGGCAATTTGCACGGTACGAATACCAGGTTCGTCACTGTGAACCATACGCAACCGTGACTTATCGCTGCTCCAGACTTCAGGATTAGACGACATCATCTCGGAAACAGTCATCCCAGCGCCCATTGCATAGCAAAGGGTCCTGAATGGCCTGTCTGTTATCCCGGCCATCGGGGCTGCAATCAAACGATTACGAAGCTGGTGATTTCCTATGCGCATGAAAAAAAAGTGACCATAGTGTGTCCGCAAGGCGGCGTATATTACGCATTTTTTCAGGAAGATGAAAGGCCAAACTTTGAACAATTCGCTGTTGCCAGGGGCTGGTAAGCCTTACCTGGCGGGCTTATTTTTTTAAATCATTTATAAAACAATGGATTAAAAAAAATTGACGAAATTGTGTACAAAGATTTTTCTTTTTTTGTGACCTGGATAACAACATAATTCACGTCAGTTTGCCTGTTATTCGGGACATCTGACGGATGTAAAGCGCTGGCGCAGCTCATCCGATCTGCGCCAGGTGGCTGTTTTATCGGCGGATCCCGGTAATGCGACACCACTCTTCTTTCTCGGCCACCGGGTCGAGAACAAAGGTATCGGCATAAGCTTCACACACGCTCTCGGCCTGGCTGGCCAGTACGCCGGAAAGGCCCAGATGCCCGCCGCCGATCGGCAGTACGCTAATCAGCGGTGCCAGTTCGCGCAGCGGCCCGGCAAGGATATTCGCCACCACCACATCGGCACTGAGGTTCTCCGGCTGCTGATGTGGCAGATAGAGCGACAGACGCTCTGATACGCCGTTACGCTCGGCGTTATCACGGCTGGCCTGAATCGCCTGTGGATCGATATCAATGCCGATGGCGGCGGCGGCCCCCAGCTTCAGCGCGGCAATCGCCAGAATGCCGGAGCCACAGCCGAAGTCGATCACCGTTTTGCCTGCCAGGTCGAGGCCGTCAAGCCAGGCAAGGCACAGCGCGGTAGTGGGATGGGTGCCGGTGCCAAACGCCAGGCCCGGGTCAAGCATCACGTTCACCGCCAGCGGGTCCGGTACATCGCGCCAGCTCGGGCAGATCCACAGGCGCTCGCCGAAACGCATCGGGTGGAAGTTATCCATCCACTCACGCTCCCAGTCTTTGTCCTCGATCTGCTCAATTTTATGCGGAAAACCTGCGCCTAACAGCGGGCACTGCTCCAGCCCGGCGATGACATCTTCCATCTCCGTTTCGGCATCAAACAGGCCAATCACATCGGTATCGCCCCACAGGCGCGTTTCGCCCGGCAGCGGCTCAAACACCGGATTATCATGCGTATCCTGGAAGGTGACCGAAACGGCCCCGTTCTCGATCAGCGCGTCGCTCAGCTCTTCAGCCTGGGCGCCGGTGCTGTTAATTTTCATTTGTATCCAGGGCATAGCGATTCTCTTTATTCAGACAATAGGGCGGCAGCGTCCGCTTCGGCGTCAACACGGCCAAAGCGGTTGCCAATGACAAACGCCAGCAGGCTAAGCAGCAGCGCTGGCACGATAGGGTGGAAGCCCCACGGTTGCAGATTCAGGCTGGCGAGCAGGGTATAGCAACCGGCACCGGCGATCATACTGCTCAGTGCGCCAGCAGCGTTAGCGCGCTCCCAATAAAGGCCCAGTACCAGCGGCCAGAGGAACACCGCCTCCAGACCGCCAAAGGCCAGCAGATTAAGCCAGATGATCATATCCGGCGGGTTCCAGGCCGCCAGCAGCAGCAGCATGCCCAGCACCAGGGTAATCGCGGAAGAGAGACGTTTCAGCAGCGGTTCGTTATCCAGGTGCTGCGGGCGCACGCGCAAAAACAGATCTTTAACGATCGTCGCCGATGATTGTAGCAGCTGGGCATTAATGGTGGACATGATCGCCGCCATCGGTGCCGCCAGGAAAACGCCGGCAGCCAGCGGCGGCAACACCTGGATCATCAGCGTCGGGATCACCTGATCGGGGATCGCCAGGTCAGGCAGCACCGCGCGTCCCAGCGCGCCCGCCAGGTGCATACCCAGCATCAGCACGGCGACCACCACGGTGCCGAGCAGGATCGCCAGATGCATCGCCTTACTGTCTTTATAGGAGATGCAGCGCACCGCCGTATGCGGCAGGCCAATCACCCCAAAGCAGACCAGCACCGAAAACGAGGCAAGGAAGGTGGGCGTCAAAATGCCCCCGACGCCGGATGAAGAGACCAGCTGCGGATCAATTTTCTGCAGCGTGCTGACGGCGCTGTGCATTCCACCTGCGGCATGGATCACGGCAAACAGTAACAGGAAGGTGCCAATCAGCATCACCACGCCCTGCATCGCATCATTCAGCACGCTGGCGCGGAAGCCGCCAAGGGCGGTATACAGCGCAATGGTGCTGCCAAAAATCAGCAGACCTTTGTCGTAGGGGATCCCGGCGGCGGTTTCCAGCAGGCGCGCTCCGCCGATGAACTGCACGGTCATCGCGCCGATAAAGGCGACCAGCAGGCTCAGGCTTGCCAGCCACACCAGCAGCGGGCTGCGATAGCGCGCGTACAGCATATCGTTGAGGGTGACTGCATTGTAGCGGCGCGCCAGAATGGCAAACTTCTTGCCCAGCACGCCAAGCGACAGCCAAACGGCAGGCACCTGCACCATCGACAGCAGCACCCAGCCGAGCCCATATTTATAGGCTGCTCCCGGACCGCCGATAAATGAACTGGCGCTGATATAGGTGGTTGTCAGCGTCATGGCCAGCACAAAGCCGCCCATCGAGCGGCTGCCGAGGAAATACTCGCTCAGGAAGCTGCCGGCGCGGCGCTGGCGCATGGCAAAGACAGATAAACCGGCGACCAGCAGCAGATAGCCAATCAGCGGCAGAATAATTTCAAACTTCATGTTTATCGTCCTCCAGAGGAATGTCGCGGAAGACGACGCGCACCATCAGCCAGCAGAGAAAGATAAACAGGCCGGGTATCAGCAGGCAGGCCATTTCGAACCAGTGCGGCAGGCCGGTTACCCCCTGCGCGTCGCCCGGCAGCCAGGCTGACAGCGCCCAGCAGGCGAGATAAGCCACCGCCAGCCAGAAAGACCAGCGAGCTTCACGGTGGGCCTGTACAAAGCGTTTTTCCATGCGTTTCTTTCCCAAATAAGAAGGGGCCGAATAATCGGCCCCTCTGCATATCGATCGCTGACATTGTTGCGGGCCGGGCATGCCCCCCCCCCCCCCCCCCCCCCCCCCCCCCGCAACAATAGCGCAGTGGCGCGATAACCGCCCCCCACGGGAGCCAATCCCGTAGGGGCAGGCATGCCAGACCCGCGCTTGATTACTTCTCCTGCAGGCCGAGTTTCTTCTCCAGGTAGTGGATATTGGTCCCACCGTGCTGGAAGTTCTCGTCTGACATGATTTTCATCTGCAGTTCGATATTGGTTTTGATCCCATCGATGATCAGCTCAGCCAGCGCATTTTTCATGCGTGAAATCGCCACATCGCGGTTCTCACCGAAAGTGATCAGTTTGCCGATCATGGAATCATAGTACGGCGGCACGGTATAGCCGGCGTAGATATGAGATTCCCAGCGCACGCCAAAGCCACCCGGTGCATGGAAGCGGGTTATCTTGCCAGGGCTTGGCAGGAAGGTGTTAGGATCTTCAGCGTTAATACGGCATTCCACCGCATGACCACGGATGATCACCTCTTCCTGTTTGATCGACAGCGGCTGACCGGCAGCAATGCGCAGCTGCTCTTTGATCAGGTCAACGCCGGTGATCATCTCGGTAACCGGGTGCTCAACCTGAATACGGGTGTTCATCTCAATGAAGTAGAACTCGCCGTTTTCGTACAGGAACTCGAAGGTACCTGCACCGCGATAGCCGATCTCCACGCAGGCTTTCGAGCAGCGCTCGCCGATGTAGCGACGCATCTCTTCGGTGATGCCTGGTGCTGGCGCCTCTTCCACGACTTTCTGGTGACGGCGCTGCATGGAGCAGTCACGTTCTGCCAGATAGATCGCGTTGCCCTGACCATCTGCCAATACCTGAATTTCGACGTGGCGAGGGTTTTCCAGGTACTTCTCCATGTACACCATGTCGTTGTTGAAAGCCGCTTTGGCCTCCGCTTTCGTCATGTTGATGGATTGTTCCAGATCTTTGTCGCTGCGCACGACGCGCATACCACGACCGCCGCCGCCGCCGGAGGCTTTGATGATTACCGGGTAGCCGATACGTTTGGCGAAGGCACGGTTTTTTTCCATATCTTCGGTCAGCGGACCGTCAGAGCCAGGTACGGTCGGTACACCGGATTTTTTCATCGCGGTAATCGCCGACACTTTGTCGCCCATCAGGCGGATCGTGTCAGCTTTCGGGCCGATGAAGATAAAGCCAGAGCGCTCAACCTGCTCAGCAAAGTCGGCATTCTCAGACAGGAAGCCGTAGCCAGGGTGGATAGCCACGGCGCCGGTGATTTCCGCCGCGGAGATCAGCGCCGGGATGTTCAGATAGCTTTTAACCGATGGAGCCGGGCCGATACAGACGGTTTCATCCGCCAGCAGCACGTGCTTCAGGTCGCGATCGGCCGTGGAGTGGACAGCAACGGTCTTGATGCCCAGCTCTTTACAGGCACGCAGAATACGCAGCGCGATTTCACCGCGGTTAGCAATTACAATTTTATCCAGCATGGTTCGCCTCGTTATTCGATGACTACCAGCGGCTCGTCAAACTCAACAGGCTGACCGCTTTCGACCAGAATCGCTTTCACGACGCCGGATTTATCGGCTTCGATCTGGTTCATCATTTTCATCGCTTCAACGATGCACAGGGTGTCACCGGCGTTAACTTTCTGACCGATTTCCACAAACGCTTTCGCGTCAGGGCTTGGGGTGCGGTAGAAAGTACCGACCATTGGGGAACGCACGATATGGCCACTGATCTCGGCAGCAGCTGGCGCTTCCATTGCTGGAGCGGTCGCTGGAGCAACGGCGGTAGCCAGAGCTGGCTGCTGCTGCTGCATCATCGGCGCAGCATACGCCTGCTGCATCATCGGGTAACCGATGTTAGCTGGTGAGCGGCTGATGCGAACTGACTCTTCGCCTTCAGAGATTTCCAGTTCAGCGATGCCTGATTCTTCAACCAGTTCGATCAGTTTTTTAATCTTACGAATATCCATGAGTGTGGTTCCGTACTCTGTTTAATTAGATGGTGACAGGCGTTTAACTGCCGTCTGTAAAGCCCAGGAATAACCGTCGACGCCAAGTCCACAGATCACGCCGGCAGAAATATCAGAAAGATACGAATGATGGCGAAAGGGCTCACGAGCATGCACATTGGACAGGTGAACTTCGATAAACGGAATACTCACCGCCAGCAGCGCATCACGCAGTGCTACGCTGGTATGAGTGAATGCCGCCGGGTTAATGACGATATAATCGACATTGCCTTTCGCTTCATGAATGCGATCAATTAACGCATGTTCCGCATTGGACTGGAGATGGCTCAGAGTCACGTTGAGTTTGCCTGCCTGTGCGGTCAGATCGCTGACAATATCGGCCAGCGTGGTGTGACCATACTTCTCAGGCTCACGGCTCCCCAGCAAATTCAGGTTGGGGCCGTTTAAGAGCAGTACATGAAACTTATCGGTCATCTTGCTGCTATCTCCTGCGATAACTGAGGCATCGCACAAAATACATCGCCAAAGCCGATTTGTCACCTTTTCAGATGAAATTTGGCCCTGGTCACCCTTCGAAGTCGGGCATTATAACGATATCAACGCAATTAGCAGCTAAATACTGGTCGTATCAGCGAAGATGATCAACCGCGCCGCTGAAAAAAGGCGCAGTTGAGTGTAGCAACTGTGGGGTGGGACACAATATTCGCGGTTCGCTTATCGGAACCAATTGCGAACCTTCTTATAGCGCCAGGCCAGCAGGAGCGCCGCAATTAGCGCATAAATCCACGGCTGCGGCGAGTAAACCTTAACCGACCACAGGTAGTGAATGGGCGCAAGGATCGCGACCAGATAGACGCCATTGTGCAGCAGCTGCCAGCGTTTACCCAACTTGCGCTGCGCTTTCTGGAAAGAGGTGAGTGCCAGCGCCAGCAAAATAAGCCAGCTGATAATGCCGAGCGTCAGATAAGGGCGCGAAACCAGCTCCGAGCCGAGCAGGCCAAGATTGCTGATACCCAGCTCCAGCAGGGAGTAGCTCACCAGGTGCAGGGTCGCCCAGGCAAAACACCACAGTCCGAGCAGACGGCGCACGCGGATCAGCAGCGGTTGCTTACCATAGCGCGCCAGCGGAGTGATCAGCAGCGACCCCAATAGAAATTTCAACGCCATCCTGCCGGTAAAATGCTGGATATCTTTCGCTGGATCGGCGCTAAACCAACCCTGATCGATGGATAACAGCAGCCACAGCAGGGGCAGAAATCCGGCGAGATGCAGCACAACCTTCAGTCCGGTGATCTGTTTAACCGACAGGCGCACCATTTAGAAGTTTTCCCGCAGATTCAGCCCGCGATACAGCGAAGCGACCTGGTCAGCATAGCCGTTATACAGCAGCGTTGGCTGGCGTTTCACATCGAGAATACCGCCGGACCCGATAAAGCGTTCGCTGGCCTGCGACCAGCGCGGATGGTCGACGTGTGGGTTCACGTTGGCAAAGAAGCCATATTCGTTCGGGGCGGTCTGGTTCCAGGTGGTCGGCGGCATATCCTTCACCAAAGTGATTTTGACGATCGACTTGATCCCTTTGAAACCGTATTTCCACGGCACCGTCAGGCGAATAGGGGCGCCGTTCTGCGGCGGCAGGGCTTTGCCGTATACGCCGGTGGTGAGCAGGGTGAGTGGATGCATCGCTTCATCAAGGCGCAGCCCCTCAACATAGGGATAATCCATGCCGCCGCCGATAAAGCGGTCCTTCTGGCCGGGCATCTCATCCGGCGCATAAATGGTCTGGAAGGCCACATAGCGCGCATTGCTGGTGGGCTCAGCGGCCTTCAGCAGTTTGCCCAGCTCAAAGCCAATCCACGGCACTACCATCGACCAGGCTTCAACGCAGCGCATGCGATAGATGCGCTGTTCCTGCGGGAAGCGTTTAAAGATGTCATCCATATCCAGCGTCAGCGGTTTACCGACCTCGCCGCCGATCTCAATTTTCCAGTCGGTGGTCTTCAGCGTCCCGGCATTGGCTGCCGGATCGGCCTTATCCAGCCCAAATTCATAATAGTTGTTGTAGCCGGTAACTTTATCTTCCGGCGTCAGGGCAAGGTCGGCCTGATACTGCTGTGGCTTACTGAAATCAAGTGGCTTACCGGCGGGTGCAGGTGGGCGATCGTGGCCTTTAAACCACGACAGCACATCCGCGCGTGCGGCGTTCGGCAGCGACAGGGCCGCCGCGCTCAGGCCCAGGGTTTTCAGCAGCGTGCGGCGACGGCTATTGAACACGCTTTCCGGCGTGACGTCATTTTCAGTCAGTTTATTCACGGGTTTCATCGGCGACCCTTGCTCTTTGTAGGGGAATAATGTTGAGCATGGCTCAGGGCCGGAGTTTGCGCGAGTAATCGGCAAAAAATGTGAAATTTCCTGGAAGAGATCCCCCGCCGGGCGGCAGGGGAAGGGGCGGTCAGTTAGCGGATGCGCACCAGCGTGCGGCCGGTGCTCTGATTATTCAGCAGCTTTTCTGCAGCAGTGGCGGCGTCGGCAAGGGAAACCTCCGTCGTGGCCTGCTGATAAAACGCGGCGGGCAGCACTTTCAGCAGGCGTTTCCACGCTTCGATGCGGCGCGGCGCGGGCGTCATGACTGAGTCGATACCCTGCAAGCGCACGTTGCGCAGAATAAACGGCATCACGCTGGTGGGCAGCGCAAAGCCGCCCGCCAGGCCGCAGGCCGCGACCACGCCGTTGTAGTGCGTCTGCGCCAGCACGCTGGCCAGCACGCGATCGCCTACGGTGTCGACGGCCCCGGCCCAGCGCTGTTTCTCCAGCGGGCGCGACTGCGCGCTGAAGTCGCTGCGCGCCAGGATTTCATCGGCGCCGAGCTGACGCAGATAGTCGTGCGTTGATTCACGTCCGCTGACCGCCGCCACCCGATAACCCAGCGCGTGCAGCAGCGCCACGGCGGTACTGCCCACGCCGCCGCTGGCTCCGGTAACCAGTACCTCGCCACTGTCAGGGGTGACGCCTCCCTCTTCCAGCGCCATCACGCACAGCATCGCGGTGAATCCGGCGGTGCCGATAATCATCGCTTTGCGCCCGTCCATGCCCTGCGGCATTGGCACCAGCCAGTCCGCCTTAACCCGCGCCTGCTCGGCCAGCCCGCCCCAGTGATTCTCACCCACCCCCCAACCGGTCAGCAGTACCGGCTGCCCGCTGTGAAAACGCGGGTCGCTGCTGGTATGCACCCGTCCGGCGAAGTCAATGCCGGGCACCATTGGGAACTGGCGGATAATCTTGCCCTTACCGGTTATGGCCAGCGCGTCTTTATAGTTAATGCCTGACCAGTCAATGTCCACCGTCACATCGCCCGGCGGCAGCGTATCCGCGTCGATCTGCTTAACCGTCGCGACGGTGTGGCCTTCAGACTGTTCGAGAACCAGTGCCTGCATAAGAATCTCCTGAAAATGATGTCTGTAACGAAAATAGCAGCCTGCTGAGACTATACTCGCGAAAATGCGTTTTTATCTGACGCCGGGCAAGCAATCGGCGCGATGATTGTGTTATTTTTGCCCGCCGCTGCCGCCAGGTAGCCGAAATTCTCCGGTCGTTAACAATCAGGCTGCGGTTCAGTGTTAATGACGACTCGATTACCGCTGTTACATGGGCACAAGGATGCGATTAACCACCAAACTCTCTGCGATAGTCACGCTGCTTTGTTCACTGGCGACATTACTGATGCTGGTGGGCTGCGTGCTGAGCTTTTTTTATCTCAGTAACCAGCGGGCAGAACATCGGCTCCAGCGGATGGCCGATGATGTGGATAGCGCACTCCTCACTCAGTCGCCGCAGCAGGTTGAGCCCTGGCTGCGTCAGCTAATGAATCCGCTGCAAATTGAGCGAATTGAGCTGCTGCGCCATCAAACGCCCCTTCTGCAGCTTGCCCGCCATCAGCAGTCGCTGCTGGACGACGAACCCAACCGCTACCGCCAGATCCTGCTACCGCTGCCGCGCCATGCGGATATGACGCTGCGCGTGCAGTGGGTCGATCTCAGCCGCACCTGGTTTACCTCATTTATTGGCGCCTCAACGCTGTCGGCGATTGTCGCGGTGGTGGTGATCATGACCCTGCTGCTGTTACAGGCTCACCGCTGGATGTACCGTCAGCTGCGGGGAATGGAGCGGCTGGAGGCGCGTGCCGAAGCGATCATCAGGGGCGAGCGTTCATCAGTGCGCTCCGGTTCGGTCCATGAGTGGCCGCCCAAGGCCAGTAGCGCTATCGATCTGCTGCTGAGCGATCTGAAAGAGGCGGGCGAGCAGCATAATCGCATCGATACGTTAATCCGCGCGTTTGCCGCCCAGGATGCCCGCACCGGGCTGAACAATCGTCTGTTTTTCGATAATCAGCTGACCACGCTGCTGGAAGACCCCGAAGCGGTCGGGACGCACGGCATGGTGATGATGATCCGCCTGCCGGATTTCGACAGCCTGAGCGAACGCTGGGGCCATGCGGCGGTGCAGGATTATCTGTTTGCCCTCGTCAATATCCTTTCTACCTTTGTACTGCGCTATCCCGGTGCACTGCTGGCGCGTTACTTCCGCAGCGATTTTGCCGTTCTGCTGCCGCATCGCAGCGTTAAAGATGCGGACGGCATCGCCTCGCAGCTGATTAACGCTGTGGATACACTGCCGCCGACGCGTATGGTCGATCGCGACGATATGATCCATATCGGCATCAGCGGCTGGCGCAGCGGGCAGAGCACGCAGCAGGTGATGGAAAATGCAGAGCTGGCGACGCGGCAGGCGACCTTGCTGGGCGGCAATAACTGGTCAGTCGGTGAAGGCGGGCAGCAGGATCTGGCGCGCGGTAGCGTGAAATGGCGCACTTTACTGGAAAATACCGTCAACCGTGGCGGACCGCGGCTCTACCAGAAACCGGCGGTCAATGCGCGCGGTGAGGTGGATCACCGGGAGATGATGCCGCGCATCTTCGACGGCGAGAAAGAGCTGCTCTCTGCGGAGTATCTGCCGATGGTGCAGCAGCTGGGGCTGGCGGAACGCTACGACAGGCTGATGGTGATGCGTATCGTGACGCTGATCGAACTCTGGCCGGAGGAAACGCTTGCTATCCCGTTGACCCTCGACTCATTATTACAGCGCTCATTCCTGCACTGGCTGCGCGATATGCTGCTGCAATGCACTAAATCGCAAAGAAAACGTATTTTATTTGAACTTGCAGAAGCGGATGTGTGTCAACACATCAGCCGCTTAGAACCGGTGTTCCGCTTACTCTACGGTTTTGGCTGTAGCGTAGCGGTGAATCAGGCAGGGTTAACGGTGGTCAGTACCGCCTATATCAAGCAGTTTCAGGTGCGGTTGATCAAGCTGCATCCGGGCCTGGTACGCAATATCGATCGGCGTACCGAAAATCAGCTGTTTGTACAAAGCCTGCTGGAGAGCTGTAAGCAGACTTCAACTGAGGTTTTTGCCGCAGGAGTGCGTTTTAAGGAAGAGTGGCAAACCCTGGTTGAGCTGGGCGTTACTGGTGGTCAGGGGGACTTTTTCGCTACCTCACAACCGGTTAACAGTAGCGTGAAAAAATATTCGCAAAGATATCGAGTTTAGTCTCACGTCTGGCGGGTTTTCACGTAGAATACCCGCGCGGTCGTGGTGCGATGCGGCTTTGTCGCAGACCCAGGCGAAACTGAAAATGTTAATTTTTATGTATGTTATGTCCGCTGAATCGTCGGAAAACCAGGGCAGATTGCCGGAATGACGGCCTCTGTCTCACAACAGATGCTTAAGGTTGTGACGCTGGCGCGAGATAGCATGATTTTTCACCGGAGCAGAACGTTTTTGCGCCTTGTCGCTGCTTCGTGTGGTTGGTAAAGTAAGCGGATTTTATTTTCCGCCCCCAGCTTGCAGGATTATCCTTTAGTATGTTTAAAAAATTCCGTGGCATGTTTTCCAACGACTTGTCCATCGACCTGGGTACCGCCAATACCCTGATTTACGTGAAAGGGCAGGGCATTGTTCTTAATGAGCCTTCCGTCGTTGCTATCCGTCAGGATCGTGCCGGTTCCCCTAAAAGCGTGGCGGCAGTCGGTCATGACGCCAAACAGATGCTGGGTCGTACCCCCGGCAATATCGCAGCTATTCGCCCAATGAAAGATGGCGTTATCGCCGACTTCTTTGTCACCGAAAAAATGCTGCAGCACTTTATCAAACAGGTTCACAGCAACAGCTTCATGCGCCCAAGCCCGCGCGTGCTGGTGTGTGTACCGGTAGGTGCGACTCAGGTCGAACGCCGTGCCATTCGCGAATCCGCGCAGGGCGCTGGGGCACGTGAAGTGTTCCTGATTGAAGAACCGATGGCTGCGGCAATCGGTGCTGGCCTGCCCGTTTCTGAAGCGACTGGCTCAATGGTGGTGGATATCGGTGGTGGTACCACTGAAGTCGCCGTGATCTCGCTGAACGGTGTGGTTTACTCCTCTTCCGTGCGTATCGGCGGTGACCGCTTCGACGAAGCGATTATTAATTATGTGCGCCGTAACTACGGCTCTCTGATTGGTGAAGCCACCGCAGAGCGTATTAAGCATGAGATCGGTTCAGCCTACCCGGGCGACGAAGTGCGCGAAATTGAAGTCCGCGGTCGTAACCTGGCAGAAGGGGTTCCGCGTGGATTCACTCTGAACTCCAACGAGATCCTCGAAGCGTTGCAGGAGCCGTTAACCGGTATCGTGAGCGCGGTGATGGTTGCGCTGGAACAGTGTCCGCCAGAACTGGCATCGGACATCTCCGAACGTGGCATGGTACTGACCGGTGGTGGTGCGCTGCTGCGTAACCTGGACCGCCTGCTTATGGAAGAGACCGGGATCCCGGTGGTCGTTGCAGAAGATCCACTGACCTGCGTTGCGCGCGGCGGTGGTAAAGCGTTGGAAATGATCGACATGCACGGCGGCGATTTGTTCAGCGAAGAATAATCTGCCTGAAGGAGTGCCGGGGCGCTGCCCGCACTCCTTTTTCATGTTGTCGAGGAAAACGCCGAGTTTATGAAGCCGATGTTCAGCAGGGGGCCTTCCCTGCAGTTACGCTTATTTTTAGCGGTTATAGTGGCAATAGGCGTAATTGTTGCCGACAGTCGTATGGGAGCTTTCTCCCAGATCCGCACCTATATGGACACTGCCGTCAGTCCATTCTACTTCCTGGCCAACGGGCCGCGTCAAATTCTGGACAATGTTTCTGAAACATTGGCCTCCCGCCAGCAGCTCGAGCTGGAAAATAAAGCCTTACAGCGTGAACTGATCCTGAAAAACAGCGAATTGCTGATGCTGGGGCAGTTTAAGCAGGAAAACGCCCGCTTACGCGAACTGCTGGGTTCACCCCTGCGTCAGGATGAGCAGAAAATGGTGACGCAAGTGATCTCCACCGGTACCGATCCTTACACCGATCAGGTGGTGATCGACAAAGGCAGCGTCAACGGCGTGTATGAAGGTCAGCCGGTGATCAGTGATAAAGGCGTGGTCGGCCAGGTGGTGGCGGTGGGTAAAATCACCAGCCGCGTGCTGCTGATCTGCGATGCTTCACACGCGCTGCCCATTCAGGTGCTGCGCAATGACATCCGGGTGATTGCTGCCGGTAACGGCTGCACCGAAGATCTTCAGCTGGAGCATCTGCCGGGTAACACCGATATCCGCGTCGGTGATGTGCTGGTGACCTCCGGGCTGGGTGGACGCTTCCCTGAAGGCTATCCGGTTGGCGTAGTGTCATCAGTGAAAGTTGATACCCAGCGCGCTTATACCGTGATCCAGGCACGTCCAACCGCTGGCCTGCAGCGCCTGCGTTATCTGCTGCTGCTGTGGGGCGCAGATCGCAATGGCACGATGCCAATGGCGCCGGATGAAGTGCACCGCGTGGCCAACGAGCGCCTGATGCAGATGATGCCGCAGGTGTTACCGCAGGCGAGTGAAGTCGTCGGGCCACCGGCACCGCCAGCCCCTGCGGCGGCCACGCAAACTGCCGCGCCGGCAGCGGCGCCTGTGCGCACCCAGCCCGCCGTGCGTGGGGTGCAGCCTTGAGTCGCTATCGCAGTCAGGGGCGTTGGGTCATCTGGCTCTCCTTCCTGGTCGCGCTGGTGCTGCAAATTATGCCGTGGCCGGAACAGTTCTATATGTTCCGGCCCTCCTGGCTGCTGCTGATCCTCATTTACTGGACGCTGGCGCTGCCGCACCGCGTGAATGTCGGTACCGGCTTCGTGATGGGATCTATAATGGATCTCATCTCCGGTTCGACCCTCGGCGTGCGTGCACTGGCGCTGAGCATCGTCGCATACCTGGTGGCATTCAAATTCCAGCTGTTCCGCAATCTGGCGCTGTGGCAGCAGGCACTGATGGTGATGGTGCTGTCGCTGGCGATGGATGTTGTTGTTTTCTGGGCAGAGTTTTTAGTGATTAATGTCTCTTTTCGCCCGGAAATATTCTGGAGCAGCGTCGTCGACGGTGTACTCTGGCCGTGGTTGTTCTTACTGATGAGAAAGATTCGCCGCCAGTTCGCCGTACAATAAAGGACAATTATGGTATCCCTGTATCTGGCTTCTGGCTCCCCCCGTCGTCGTGAACTGCTGACTCAGCTTGGCCTGTCATTTGAACGCCTCGCCACCGAAGTGGAAGAGCAGCGGCATGACGGCGAAACGGCGCAGCAGTATGTCCGCCGACTCGCCCATGATAAAGCGCAGGCGGGTGTCGCCGTGGCGGCACAGGATCTGCCGGTGCTGGGGGCGGATACCATCGTGGTACTGAATAATGAAGTGCTGGAGAAGCCGGTCGATACGGCCGCCGCAGGCGCGATGCTGGCGAAGCTCTCCGGCCAGACGCATCAGGTTATGACCGCCGTTGCGCTGGCAGACCGCCAGCAAACGCTGGATTGCCTGGTGATCACTGACGTCACTTTCCGCGCGCTCACGCCCGAAGATATTGCCAGCTATGTTGCCAGCGGTGAACCGATGGACAAAGCCGGGGCATACGGTATTCAGGGACTGGGCGGCAACTTTGTCAGAAAAATTAATGGAAGCTATCACGCGGTCGTTGGGCTGCCACTGGTGGAAACCGCCGAGCTGTTCAGCCATTTTCAGTCGCTGCGTGAAGTGAGAGGTCAAGATGACAGCTGAACTGCTGGTAAATATTACCCCGTCAGAAACCCGCGTTGCCTATATTGATGGCGGGATCCTGCAGGAGATCCACATTGAGCGTGAAGCGCGCCGCGGTATCGTAGGTAACATCTACAAGGGCCGCGTCAGCCGGGTACTGCCGGGAATGCAGGCAGCGTTTGTCGATATCGGCCTGGAAAAAGCCGCGTTCCTGCACGCTTCCGATATTATGCCGCACACCGAATGCGTGGCGCGTGACGAAAAGAAAAACTTTATCGTGCGCGATATCTCCGAGCTGGTGCGTCAGGGCCAGGACCTGATGGTGCAGGTGGTGAAGGATCCGCTCGGCACCAAAGGCGCGCGTCTGACCACCGATATTACCCTGCCTTCGCGCTATCTGGTATTTATGCCGGGTGCATCGCACGTCGGCGTATCGCAGCGCATCGAGAGCGAAGCCGAGCGTGACCGCCTGAAGGCCGTGGTTGCAGGTTACTGCGACGAACTGGGCGGCTACATTATCCGTACCGCCGCCGAAGGCGTGGGTGAAGATGAGCTGGCCTCCGACGCAGCGTTCCTGAAGCGGCTGTGGACCAAGGTGATTGAGCGTAAGAAGCGCAACCAGACGCGCTGCCGCCTGTATGGAGAAGTTGCCCTGTCGCAGCGCATCCTGCGTGACTTCGCCGGGGCTGCGCTTGACCGCATCCGCATCGACTCACGTCTGACCTTCGAACATCTGGTGGAATTTACCGGTGAATATATCCCGGAGATGACCGCTAAGCTGGAGCTGTACACCGGCAAGCAGCCCATCTTCGATCTGTTTGATGTGGAAAACGAGATCCAGCGTTCTCTCGACCGTAAGGTTGAGCTGAAATCCGGCGGCTACCTGATCATCGACCAGACCGAAGCGATGACCACCATCGATATCAATACTGGCGCTTTTGTCGGCCACCGCAATCTCGAAGAGACCATTTTCAATACCAATATTGAAGCGACGCAGGCGATTGCCCGCCAGCTGCGCCTGCGCAATCTGGGCGGGATTATCATTATCGACTTTATCGACATGAATAATGAAGATCACCGCCGCCGCGTGCTGCACTCGCTCGACCAAGCGCTGAGTAAAGATCGGGTGAAAACCGGGGTCAATGGCTTCTCCCAGCTCGGGCTGGTGGAGATGACGCGCAAGCGCACCCGTGAAAGTATTGAGCATGTATTGTGTCAGGATTGCCCGGTATGCAAAGGTCGCGGCACGCTGAAAACCGTGGAAACGGTATGTTACGAGATCATGCGTGAAATCGTCAGGGTGCATCATGCCTATGACTCCGATCGTTTCCTGGTCTATGCTTCTCCCGCGGTCGGCGAAGCGCTGAAAAGTGAGGAGTCGCACGCGCTGGCGGAAGTGGAAATATTTGTCGGCAAACAGGTTAAAGTCCAGGTTGAACCGCTCTATACCCAGGAGCAGTTTGACGTGGTGATGATGTAGATTCAGGCTGTGACAAGGAGAGGTATGTGAGGCGATTGCCGAGGATTTTGCTACTGACGGGCGCAACGTTAGTCGTGGTGACTGCGCTACTGGTCAGTGGCTTACGCCTGCTGATGCCTCATCTCAACGGCTGGCGCACGCCTGTCCTTGAACATATCTCCTCCGCCACCGGCGTGCCGGTGCAGGCCAGCTCTTTAGAAGGCAGCTGGGAAAACTACGGCCCGCGCCTTGAGATTAGAGACATTCAGGCCGGATTGCCCGACGGTGGCGAACTGAAAATTCAGCGCGTGACGCTGGCGCTCGACGTCTGGCAGTCTCTGCTGCACCTGCGCTGGCAGTTTCGTGACCTGACCTTCTGGCAGTTCCATCTGGTCACCAATACCCCGCTCAGCTCCGGCGACAATGGTAAATCCAACATTCAGGTAGAGCAGCTCAACGACCTGTTCCTGCGCCAGTTTGACCATTTTGATCTGCGCGACAGCGAAATCAGCTTTGTCACTCCCTCCGGCCAGCGTGCCGAACTGGCGATCCCTCAGCTGACCTGGCTGAATGAGAAAACCCGTCACCGCGCGGAAGGACTGGTCAGCCTTTCCAGCTTTACCGGGCAGCACGGGGTGGTGCAGGTACGCCTCGATCTCAGCGACAGCAACGGCTATCTGGACACCGGCCGCGTGTGGATGCAGGCCGATGACGTCGATGTGAAGCCGTGGCTGGGCCAGTGGATGCGCGATAACACCAGCCTCGACAGCGCGCGCTTCAGCCTGGCGGCGTGGATGAGCGTGAAAAATGGCGAAGTGCACGATGGCGATGTCTGGCTGAAGAAGGGGGGCGCGAACTGGCAGGGCGATCGACAGTCGCACCATCTCAGCGTTGATAACCTGACCGCGCATATCAGCCGTTTCAACAGCGGGTGGAACCTCTCTATCCCGCAGACGCGCTTTATTACCGACGGGCAGCCGTGGCCGCACGGTCAGCTTTCCCTGATGTGGCAGCCGGAAAACAGCCTGCTGCCCGGGCCGGATCATCAGCCGGAACTGCGCGTGCGCGCCACCGACCTCGATCTGCAGCGTCTTGATCCGCTGGTGCCGCTTTTCGCCAAACTCTCACCGCAGCTGCTGGATAACTGGCGTTCGATACAGCCGCGCGGACAGCTACAGGCGCTGGCGGTCGATGTGCCGCTGCAGCAGCCGGAGCGTACGCGTTTCCAGGCGAAATGGCAGGATCTGAGCTGGCAGCAGTGGGAGCTGTTGCCGGGCATGGAGCATTTTAGCGGCTCACTGAGCGGGAGTGTCGCCGACGGGCAGCTGGCGTTCGCCATTCAGCAGGCCTCGCTGCCTTACGGTGAGATGTTCCGGGCGCCGCTGGAGATTAACCAGGCTAGCGGAACGATTAACTGGCAGTACGGCGAGCAGGGGCTGACGTTATCCGGTCAGCAGCTCGACGTGCAGGCGAACTCCCTGTGGGCGCGCGGCGATTTCAGCTATCAGCAGCCAAAAGGGCAGCCGCCGCGCCTCAATATTCTCGCCGGTATTAACCTGAGCGATGCCAGCCAGGCCTGGCGTTACTTCCCTGAGCCGCTGATGGGCAAGAATCTGGTGCACTATCTTACCGGCGCGCTGAAAGGCGGGCAGGTCAGCAACGCTACCCTGCTGTTTGCCGGTAACCCGCAGGATTTTCCGTTCAAGCATAATGAAGGGATGTTTGAAGTGGCCGTGCCGCTGCGCAAGGCCACCTACGAATTTGAGCCCGGCTGGCCCGCGTTGGAAAACCTTGATATTGACCTCGACTTCGCCAACAACGGCCTGTGGATGAAGGCAGAGAAGATCAAGCTGGGCGAGGTGGACGGGCACAATATCTCGGCGGTGATCCCTGACTATCTGCAGGAAAAGCTGATCGTTGATGGCGATATCAAAGGCGGCGGGCCGCAGATCCGCGACTACTTCAATCAATCCCCGCTTAAGCCTTCACTCGGCGGCGCGCTGGATGAGCTGCAAATTGGCGGTGATGTGAGTGGTCACTTACATCTTGATATCCCGCTGGACGGCGAGCAGGTGCGCGCCACGGGCGATGTGAACCTCAATAATAACTCGCTGCTGGTTAAACCGATTGAAACGCGCTTTGAGCAGCTTTCCGGCCGCTTTACCTACGATAATGGTGACCTGAAAAGTGATGCAATGACGGCGCGCCTGTTTGGTCAACCGATCGGCGTCAGCTTTAATACGCAGGAAGGCGAGAAAGATTACCAGATAGGCGTCGATCTCAACGCAAACTGGCAGCCGGGCAATATTGCGCAGATCCCTGAAGCCGCGCGCAAAAAGCTGGGCGGCAGCGTGCCGTGGCGCAGCAACGTGCTGATTAGTTTACCGCACGGCGGCGGGGCTAACTATCAGGTTAATGTCGACGGCGATCTGAAAAATGTGAGTAGCCGCTTACCTTCTCCGCTCGATAAGAAGGGCGGCAGCGCCATGCCGGTGAAGGTACTGGTAAAGGGTAATCTCAACGGCTTCAATTTGAGCGGTGCGGTCGGTGAGCGCCATCGCTTTAACAGCCACTGGCTGCTGGGCAAACAGCTGCGCGTTGAGCGCGGCATCTGGGAGAATGACACCCAGCGCACCCCTGCGCTGCCGGATACGCGCGGCATGGTGCTGAACCTGCCGCCGCTGGACGGTGAGGCCTGGATTGGGCTGCTCGGTGCTGGTGCTGGTGCTGGTGCTGGTGCTGGTAGCGGTGCGGGCGGTCAGGCAGGCAGCGCGTATCTGCCGGGCGATATTAAACTGCACACCCCGACACTGACGCTGGCGGGCCAGCAGTGGCAGGATCTGACGGCGACCCTCAGCCAGGCAATGGGGGGCGAGATGACGGTACAGGCACAGGGCAAAGAGATTAACGGGTCGCTGGCGATTGCCAAAAATGGCCCGTGGCTGGCTAACCTGAAATACCTTTATTACAACCCGCAGTGGGACAGTAAAGGGACCCGCTCGGTACCGCTGCCGCAGGACGCCTCGTCGATCAACTTCAGCCGCTGGCCGGCACTGCGCCTGAATTGCGATGAGTGCTGGCTACGCGGGCAGAAATTTGGCGTGATGAAAGCCGAGCTGACGCCGTCCGGCGATACCCTGACGTTAGCCAACGGCCTGATAGACAGCGGCAATACCCACCTGACGGTCAATGGTGAGTGGGTCAACAAGCCCGGCGAGCAGCGCACCTCACTGAAAGGTGTGCTGAGCGGTAAAAAAATCGATGAGGCCACCAACTGGTTTGGCGTTACGTCGCCACTGCGCGATGCGCCGTTCAGGCTCGAGTATGACCTGCACTGGCGCTCTGCCCCGTGGGAGCCTTCGGAAGAGACGCTGAGCGGCGTACTAAAATCCCACCTCGGCGCCGGACAGATTGCCGACGTCTCCACCGGGCGCGCCGGGCAGCTGCTGCGGCTGGTGAGCTTTGATTCGCTGGTACGCAAGCTGCGCCTCGACTTTAGCGATACCTTCAGCCAGGGCTTCTGGTTTGACTCGATCAACGGCACGGCCTGGATCGAAAATGGCATGATGCGTACGGATAATCTCCTGGTGGACGGGCTGGAAGCGGACATCGCGATGAAAGGCAATGTGGACCTGGTTAAACGCCGCATCGATATGGAAGCCACCGTCGCGCCGGAAATCTCCGCCACTGTTGGCGTGGCGACGGCCTTTGCGGTCAATCCGGTTATCGGTGCCGCCGTGTTTGCTGCCAGTAAGGTGCTCGGCCCACTGTGGAATAAAATTTCGGTGCTGCGCTACCACATTAGTGGGCCAATCGATAAGCCGCAGATTGACGAAGTGCTGCGCAAGCCGCGTGAAAACAGCGAGAAGTGAATTTGACGTAGCCGGCTTATTGCCTCAGGCTGTTACCATAGCGTAAACCAAACATCACCCGGCTAAAGCGATGCGGTCAACGTCTTATGGCCCATCCACACAGAGCGAGAATTCATGAGTCTGAATCTGGTAAGTGAGCAGTTACTAACTGCTAACAACATTAGTCAAAGCGACCTCTTTTCCATTCTCGGCCAGCTGTCCGAGCGCAAGCTGGATTACGCTGACCTCTATTTTCAGTCCAGCTACCATGAATCCTGGGTGCTGGAAGACCGCATTATTAAAGACGGCTCCTACAATATCGATCAGGGCGTGGGCGTGCGCGCCATCAGCGGTGAGAAAACCGGTTTCGCCTATGCCGATCAGCTGACGCTGAATGCCCTGCATCAGAGCGCCACGGCGGCACGCAGTATCGTGCGCGAGCAGGGTAATGGCCAGTCACGCACCCTCGGGGCGGTGGCAAACCGCCCGCTCTACCCGGCGCTTGACCCGCTGCAAAGCTTGACGCGTGAAGAGAAAATTGAGCTGCTGCACCGCGTCGATAATGCGGCGCGTGCTGCCGATAAGCGCGTTCAGGAAGTCTCCGCCAGCCTTACCGGCGTCTATGAACTGGTGCTGGTGGCGGCAACCGACGGTACGCTGGCAGCGGATGTGCGCCCGCTGGTGCGCCTGTCGGTCAGCGTGCAGGTTGATGATAACGGCAAACGCGAGCGCGGCTCCAGCGGCGGCGGCGGCCGTTTCGGCTATGAGTTTTTCCTCGCCGATGAAAACGGTGAGATGCGTGCCGAAGCCTGGGCGCGCGAAGCGGTGCGTATGGCGCTGGTTAATCTGAATGCGGTAGCGGCCCCGGCGGGGATGTTCCCCGTGGTGCTCGGTGCGGGCTGGCCGGGCGTGCTGCTGCACGAAGCGGTCGGTCACGGGTTGGAAGGCGACTTTAACCGTCGCGGTACCTCGGTGTTCAGTGGTCAGATGGGCCAGCTGGTCGCCTCCGAGCTGTGTACCGTCGTGGATGATGGCACCATCGATGGCCTGCGTGGCTCGCTGGCGATTGATGATGAAGGCGTACCGGGGCAGTACAACGTCCTGATTGAGAACGGCATTCTGAAAGGCTACATGCAGGACAAACTGAATGCGCGCCTGATGGGGGTGCCGCCAACCGGTAACGGTCGCCGCGAGTCTTACGCGCACTTGCCGATGCCGCGTATGACCAACACCTATATGCTGGCGGGTAAATCAACGCCGCAGGATATCATTGAAAGCGTAGAGTACGGCCTTTACGCGCCAAATTTCGGCGGCGGCCAGGTCGATATCACCTCCGGCAAATTCGTTTTCTCCACTTCAGAAGCCTATCTGATTGAGAACGGTAAAGTGACGACGCCGGTTAAAGGTGCCACGCTGATTGGTTCCGGCATCGAAGCGATGCAGCAGATTTCGATGGTCGGCAACGATCTGGCGCTGGATAAAGGCGTCGGCGTCTGTGGTAAAGAGGGGCAGAGCCTGCCGGTTGGCGTGGGTCAGCCAACCCTGAAGCTGGATAAACTCACCGTCGGCGGCACCGCATGATATCGGGCGGACCGGAAAAAAAGGTCCGCCCCTACCACTGAGTCCTGCGTAGGGGGCGGCCATTTTTCCGGTCGCCCCTGCGGGCTATTTGCGAAACTCGCGATAGATCTCCGCCACCTTGTCAAAATATTCGGTCAGATGGTTAATACACACCTGTACCTTTAGCGGGAGTTTGTCCTTCTGCGTGTACACGGCATACACCGGGCGCGGCACCGACTGGTAGTGCGCGAACAGAATTTCCACCTCCCCGGCATTAATCTCTTCGATAATCCACATCAGCGGCACATAGGCGATCCCGGTTCCTGATTTAAGCCAGCGGATCAGCGTTTGCGAATCATTAGTGGCAAAGCGCCCCTGCGGCGACAGGCGAATAGCGGTACCTTCCGGTGAGGTCAGCTCAAAATCGTTGTCCGGGCGCACGCTGTATTCCAGCCACGAAAAGTTGCTGATATCGGCAGGATTTTCCGGAACGCCATGCTGTAACAGATAGCTTTTGGCCGCGCAGACCACCATCGGCATCGAGCCAAGGCGCTTCGAAAACAGGTTGGAGTCCCGCAGTGCGCCAACGCGGATCACCAGGTCCAGCCCGTCGGCAATCAGGTCCGGTGCCGGGATACCGGTTACCAGATTCACCGTCAGCCCCGGATACTCTTTCAGCATCTCTTCCGTCATGGGTGCCAGCAGGTTCTGCGCCATGGTGGAGGAGCTGCCGATACGCAGCAGGCCAATCGGGGTGTTATTAAATGCCCACAGCTGTTCATGCACCTGCTGAGCTTCGGAAAGCATGCGGCGACAGCCCTGGAAGTAGATTTTACCTGCCTCGGTCAAGCCGATGCTGCGGGTGCTGCGGTTGAGTAGTTTGACCTGCAGCTCATCTTCCAGCCGGGCAACCGTCTGACTCACTGCGGATACGCTTAACTGCAGATGCTGCGCCGCGGCGGTAAATGAGCCCATTTCAACGACTTTGGCAAAGACGGACATGCCCTTGAGTCTTTCCATTGTTAACCCTGGATTAAAAGTGATTTAGATCACATTTGGTAGATTACTTATAGTCAGGCACGTTACTATAGCATTGTTGGGTTACTGCTCCGTAACGCTATCCCTTTAAATGCTCCTTGCCGGATACGCTATTATTCATTCAGTATCGGTTCTGATTCGCACCCTTCGTCAGGTCATCATTACCCGCACGCGTAGCCGCCCTGAAACCGGGAGGGGATAACGTTATGCCAGCAGATTTATCCGGCATAGTATCAACAAGGATAAAAGATGAGTGTACTTCCGGTTATTGTGGTGTTCGGGCTGTCGTTCCCACCGATATTTTTTGAAATTATTGTGTCACTGATGCTGTTCTGGCTGGTACGACGGTTGCTGACTCCGACCGGAATTTACGATCTGGTCTGGCACCCTGCACTGTTTAATACTGCGTTGTACTGCTGCCTGTTCTGGCTGGTATCCCGTTTGTTCGTCTGAGGTCTGAGTGAAAGCACTTACAAGAAAAATTTCTCGCGTCGCCATTACCCTGCTGCTGGTGATCGTTGCCGTTGTCCTTATTTTCCGCGTATGGGTGTTCTATACCGAATCGCCGTGGACGCGTGATGCCAAATTTACCGCCGACGTGGTGGCAATCGCCCCTGACGTCAGCGGTTTGATCACCGATGTGCGCGTGCATGATAACCAGCTGGTCGCTAAAGACCAGGTCCTGTTCACTATCGATCAGCCGCGCTACCAGCAAGCGCTGGATGAAGCGCAGGCTGATGTCGCCTACTATCAGGCGGTGCTGAGTGAAAAACGTCGCGAGGCGGCGCGCCGCAACCAGCTCGGGGTTTCCGCCATGTCGCGTGAGGCTATCGACCAGGCAAACAACGACTTCCAGACCACTGAACATCAGCTGGCGAAAGCCGTCGCCGTGCGCGACCTGGCGAAGATCGACCTCGATCGCACCGTGGTGAAAGCCCCATCCGCAGGTTGGATCACTAACCTGAATGTCTATACCGGGGAGTTTATTACCCGTGGTTCTACCTCGGTAGCGCTGGTGAAAAAAGACTCCTTCTACGTGCTGGCCTACCTTGAAGAGACCAAGCTGGACGGGATCCGCCCAGGTTTCCGCGTGGAAATTACGCCGCTGGGCAGCAATGCGGTGCTGTATGGCTCTGTGGATAGCGTTGCCGCGGGCGTTACTAACAGCAGCAGCACGGTCGACAGCAAGGGCATGGCCACCGTCGACTCCGACCTGGAATGGGTGCGGCTGGCGCAGCGTGTCCCGGTGCGTATTCACCTTGATAAGCAGCCGGGCAACCTCTATCCGTCCGGGACCACCGCGACCATCGTGGTGACCGGGGCGCAAGATCGTCAGCAGCACGAGATGTCGCCAATGATGAAACTGATGCATCGCCTGCGCGAGTTTGGCTAAGGCGGGGCCTATCATGCAGTGGTATCGTCTGCGCTATCCGATCAAACTGACCTTTGCCATCCTTCTGGCGCTGTGTGTCGGCTTTGAATTTAATCTCGAAACGCCGCGCTGGTCGGTGATGACTGCGGCAATTGTCGCGGGCGGCACCGGGTTTGCTGCCGGGGGCGATCCGTTCTCCGGCGCGCTGCGTCATCGCGGCATGCTGCGTATTATCGGCACCTTTATCGGCTGTATCGCCGCGCTGGCCATCATGATCACCACCATTCGTGCGCCGGTCGTCATGCTGCTGCTGTGCTGCATCTGGGCTGGCGTCTGCGTCTGGCTCTCCTCGCTGATCAAGGTCGAGAACTCCTACGCGCTGGGACTGGCGGGCTATACCGCGCTGATTATTGTGGTCAGCGTTGACGCTAACGGCTCCCTGCTGCTGGCTCCGCAGTTTGCGGTTGAGCGCTGTAGCGAAATCGTAATCGGTATTGTCTGTGCCATCCTCGCCGATCTGCTGTTCTCCCCACGCTCCATCAAGCTGGATATCGACCGTGAAATCGATGCGCTGCTGGTGGAGCACTATCGTCTGATGCAGCTGTGCGTTTCGCATGGCGATAAAGAAGAGGTCGATAAGTGCTGGGCCGGGCTGGTGCGCCGTACCACCGCGCTGAACGGCATGAGAACGCATCTGATGATGGAGTCCGGGCGCTGGCAGAAGGTCGATCGCCGTCTCAAGGTGCTCCACTCCCTCTCACTGACGCTGATCACCCAGGCTTGTGAAACCTTCCTGATCCAGAACACGCGTCAGGAGTATGTCCCGCCGCAGTTCCACCTGTTCTTTGAAAAACCGGTGGAAAATATCAGCGATATCCACAAGCGCATGAAGATTATGCGCCGGGTCATCACCCTTAGCGGCAGTAAAAATACCCCGGAAACCATCCGTAACTGGGTTGGCGCTGCCAGCCGCTATCTGCTGTTAATGAAGGGCATTCACACCAACAGCAGCATCAGCCGGATGGAAGAAGAGGTTTTAAATACCGAACCGGTGGTAAAAATGCGTTCGGCAGAAACCCGTCACGCGTTGGTTAACGGCGTGCGCACCTTTGTTGCCACCGCCGTAGGTTCGCTGTTCTGGCTGTGGACCGGCTGGACTTCCGGCAGCGGTGCGATGGTGATGCTGGCGGTGATTACCGCGCTGGCAATGCGCATGCCGAACCCGCTGATGGTGGCGAAAGACTTCCTCTACGGCATGATCGTCGCCATTCCGGTTGGCGGGCTGTACTACATGGTGATCATGCCGAACACCCAGCAGAGCATGCTGCTGCTCTGTATTGCGCTCGGGATCATGGCCTTTATCTGCGGCATTCTGATCCAGCGCCGCCAGATCGGTACGCTCGGCGGGCTGGTGGGCACCATCAACATCCTGACGCTGGATAACCCGATGAAGTTCAACATCAGCGTGTTTCTTGACGGGGCGCTGGGCCAGGCGATCGGCTGCTTTGTTGCACTGCTGGTGATCCTGCTGATCCGCGATACGTCGAAAGCCCGGGTTGGCCGCACGCTGCTTAATCGCTTTATGTATGCGGCGGTTTCGGCGATGACGACCAATACGGCGCGCCGCCGCGAGAACCATCTGCCCGCGCTGTACCAGCAGCTGTTTATGCTGCTGAATATCTTCCCCGGCGATGTGAACAAGTTCCGTCTGGCGCTGACGCTGATTATCGGCCATCAGCGGCTGCGCGCCGCTGACGTTCCCGTCAATGCCGATCTGTCGGCTTACCACAAGCAGCTGCGCCACACCGCCGACCGGGTGATCTCCGCCAGCAGTGATGGCAAGCGGCGCCACTACTTTGAGCGCCTGCTGGCGGAGTTCGACATTTATCAGCAAAAGCTGGAGCAGTATCAGGCGCCACAAAGCGTGACCGAGCCCGTTGCGCTGCTGGCTGGCATTCTGAAGAAATATCAGAATACCCTGATCGAGATTTGATCTTGCCGCTGACGGCGCCTGCCGTCAGCATTTTTCCCGGCCATAATCCCCCCGATGATGCCCTTTTGTCACAAAACCTCGCGGTTTTGCCATCTATACTTAATCCAGCTGAAGGGTAAACACATCTGGAGAAAATCATGACGATCTCAACGCTTAAGGACAACGACCTGTTTCAGACCGGTTTCCTGGTAAACGGAAAGTGGCTGCAGGCGGCCAGCACTTTTGAGGTGCTCAACCCGGCGACGGGGGAAGTGGTTGCTGCGGTGGCTAAAGCGGGTAAGGCGGAAACGGAACAGGCGATTGCCGCCGCCGCCGCGGCATTCCCGGCGTGGCGGGCAAAAACGGCCAAAGAGCGGGCAGAGATTCTGCATCGCTGGTATCAGCTGATGATTGAAAACAAAGCCTGGCTCGGCCAACTGATGACCGCCGAACAGGGCAAGCCGTTAAAAGAAGCCGAGGGTGAAGTGGAGTACGCCGCCAGCTTTATTCAGTGGTTTGCCGAGCAGGCCAAGCGCGCCAACGGTGAGATTATCCCGCCGGCCAAGCCCGGCAGCCGTATTCTGGCCACGCGCGAGCCGATTGGTGTGGTGGCGGCAATTACCCCGTGGAACTTCCCGATGGCGATGCTGACGCGCAAGCTGGGTCCGGCGTTAGCGGCGGGCTGCACCGGCATCATCAAACCGGCGAATAACACCCCGCTTTCAGCCTTTGCCCTGCTGGCGCTGGCGAAAAAAGCGGGCGTACCGGACGGCGTTCTCAATGCGGTCGCGGGCGATACTCACGCCATCAGCGACGCGATTATGGCCAGTAAAGCGGTGCGCAAAATCTCCTTTACCGGTTCCACCCAGGTCGGCAAGCTGCTGATGCGCAATGCGTCAGAGACGATGAAAAAAGTCTCGATGGAGCTGGGGGGCAACGCGCCCTATATCGTGTTTGAGGATGCCGATATAGACGCGGCGGTACAAGGGGCCATCGCCAACAAATTCCGCAACGCCGGGCAGGTCTGCGTCAGCGTGAATCGCTTCTATATTCATAACAGCGTCTACGACCGCTTCGTTAACCAGCTGGCAGACGAAGTGAAAAAGCTAAAAGTGGGCAATGGCATGGATGAGGGCGTCGTGGTTGGCCCGCTGATTGAAGCTTCGGCGCTGGAAAAAGTCGAGGAGCACGTCAATGATGCGCTTAGTCATGGCGGCAAGGTCATCACCGGGGGAGCGCGTCACGCGCTGGGCGGCAACTTCTGGCAGCCTACGGTGATTGCCGAAGCGAATGAAAGCATGAAGCTGTCACGGGAAGAGACCTTTGGTCCAGTGGCGGCGTGCTTCCGCTTTGATGAGGAAGAGGAGGTGATCCGCCGTGCCAACGACACCGAATTTGGCCTGGCAGCTTACTTCTATACGCAAAACCTGCAGCGCGTATTTCGCGTCTCAGCCGCGCTGGAAAGCGGCATGGTGGGAATTAACGAGTGTGCGGTGTCCACCGAGCTCGCGCCGTTTGGTGGCGTAAAAGAGTCGGGATTAGGGCGTGAAGGCTCGGTGCTGGGGCTGGAAGAGTATATGGAAGTAAAAGCCCTGCATATTGGCGGACTTTAACCCAACGGGCGGCAGTCGCCGCCCAGCTGTGTGTCCTGCGGAGCAGACCGAATGAAAAGAGAGATTTTCGACTTTGATGTGATTGTCGATCAGGCGCATTTCTTCCGACAGTTCACTGAACGCTTTGCCCTGACGGATCGTACCATCGCCGATCTGGACAGTCTGTGGGATGCTATCACCGGGCCGCAAATGCCATTACCGTTGGAGATTGAGTTCGTCAATTTGGGCAGCGGCCAGAGGCGACGCTACGGCGCGCTGATTCTGCTATTTGATGAAGCGGAAGAGGAGCTGGATGGCGAGTTTCGCTTTAACGTTAAATAGTCAGGCAAAAAAAGGGCCCCGGCGAACGGGGCCAAAGGGTTCGTCTTGCCGGGCAACGGGTGTGCCCATCGACGAGGAATTACTTATACAGCTCGGCGGTGACATGCCAGTTATCCTGATTGCGCGCTTCAACAATTCGGTAAGCACTGGCACCTTCACTATCCGCTTTCTGTGACACCTGCTGACGGATATCCGACGGCACGCCTGCCACACCGCTTAATGTAATCGTCCCCGCAGATTGCAGATTCTCAGCCTGTTGGTTATTGACCAGCTGTGCGGCGCTGGCGCCGAAACTGACCAGTGAAAACAGGCTCAATGCAGCGATGGTTGTTTTGATTTTCATATTTAATCTCCTCATTGTGACCAACAACCTGCGGGCTTCGACTTTATGACCGCGGTCATGTCACGGACGGGCGCTGACAGCGCCCGATGTCTGTTCGTTAACGGTTATTTATACAGTTCAGCCGTTACGTGGTAGTTGCCGTCGTTACGCGCTTCAATCACACGGTAGGCGCTGGCACCCTGCTGATCCGCTTTCTCAGACAGCTGATGACGAATATCCATGGTAGTGCCGTTAATGCCGCTCACGCTGACGGTACCGACTGACTGCAGGTTCTGATTATTAACCTGGTCGTTAGTCACCAGGCTGGCAGCGCTGGCACCAAATGAAAGAACGGAAGCAAGACCTAAAGCAGCGATGGTGAAGGTAGTTTTCATGATATGACTCCAGAAATTGGGTTGGGCGGTAACCGAAAGGGCTAAAAAACGTTTATTATTCTTGGGGTTACCGTAATTTTTTGTTTTTACTCTCAGACAGATACGAACTTATTTGTACAGCTCGGCAGTAGCATGCCAGTTGCCATTCACATTATTTTCGATAACGCGATAAGCGGTGGCACCTTTCTGGTCGGCTTTATCGTTCAGCGCCTGGTGGATATCCATCGGTGAACCCGCAATGCCGCTTACGCTGACAGTGCCGATTGGCTGAAGATTTTTAGCCTGTTCTGCGTTGATAGATTCAGCGGCGAAAGCGCCGAATGACAGAGCAGAAAGAAGGCCAAAGGTAGCAATAGTAGTGGTAACTTTCATGATTTGATTCCTCGTCAACTGTTTTTATCTTTTTAATTACTGTGATTTGTATCACGAAAACAAGTATAGATCTAATAACGTAAAAAATTAATAGCATGCTAATAATGTTTTGTTGGGATTCTTGTGATGTGAAGGGGTTTTTAATAACCAGCCGTTATAAAAAACGCTTATATTTTACCCTCACCCCGTTAAATGCTTGGAAAAACATCAGGCTGCGTGAAATTAACAATTTGTGCGCTTATCTGCGGTTGATCACATTGCTGGAAGAAATTTAAGCGGGTGATGGCGGGCGTATTGACCAGCAAAGGCAGTGAGATCTGCTGCTGAGTACTGAATTATCAGGGGAATAGCAAAGGGCCGTATGATGACGGCCCTGAGGATTTCGTCGCATAGAACAATGTTGTACTGAGGAGACCTACGCCACGATATGCATAAGTCTTATAAGCGGCATGCTTTACAGTTCCTGTTCGAACAGGACCAGAATGGCATCGTGCAGCTGCTTAACGGTGAACGCACGGGCTGGCGTAATAAAGATAGTGTCATCACCGGCAATGGTTCCGAGGATGCCTTCGGCTTTCCCCAGTGAATCCAGCAGGCGTGCGATCAGCTGCGCGGCACCTGGGCTGGTGTGAATAACCACCAGTGCATCATTGAAGTCGATATCCAGCACCAGATTCTTAAGCGGGCTGGTGGTGGTCGGCACGCCCAGCTCAGCAGGCAGGCAGTAGACCATCTCCATTTTCGCGTTACGCGTGCGCACCGCGCCGAACTTGGTCAGCATGCGTGAGACTTTCGACTGGTTGATATTTTCGAAGCCATCTTCCTGCAGCGCGCTGACGATTTCGCCCTGCGAGCTGAATTTTTCTTCTTTTAGTAAGGCCTTGAACGCCTTAATTAACTCTTCTTGTTTTGATGGGTTACGCATAGGTTACCGATTCGAGGAAAATAGAAGCCATGCCCGTGGCGGGATATTAAATTATTATGCAATTAAATGAATTTTTATGCAAATGGGAAATGGTGCAGCTGCCGGCTAAAGCCGCCAGGGGCGTGCAGTTTAACAGAGTTTGAATGGGAAAAAAAATTTGCTGACGGCTTGCTGAAGCGGGCAAGAAGTGAACGATTTGTTATAATAATGAGGTTGTTCCAGTTAGCGCTAACGGTGTAATGTAACGCCGAATCACGATGATATCCTGTCGTGCTGAACCGCCAGCTAAACTCGCGTTTCAGCAAATCCGGATAGAGCAACATGGATTTCACGGCACAATAAATGCTTAATATAATAAGGAGTTTAGGATGAAAGTTGCAGTTCTCGGTGCAGCAGGTGGTATCGGCCAGGCATTAGCCCTCCTGCTGAAAACCCAGCTTCCGGCAGGTTCAGAACTCTCTCTGTACGATATCGCCCCAGTGACTCCCGGCGTGGCGGTCGACCTCAGCCATATCCCTACCGCAGTGAAAATCGAAGGCTTCAGCGGCGAAGATGCCACCCCGGCGCTGAAAGGTGCTGACGTGGTACTGATCTCCGCAGGCGTGGCGCGTAAGCCGGGTATGGACCGTTCTGACCTGTTCAACGTCAACGCCGGTATTGTGCGTAACCTGATTGAGCAAGTCGCCTCAACCAGTCCTGGCGCCCTGATCGGTATCATTACTAACCCGGTTAACACCACCGTCGCGATTGCAGCGGAAGTGCTGAAGAAAGCCGGTGTTTATGACAAAAACAAACTGTTCGGCGTCACCACGCTGGACATCATCCGTTCCAACACCTTTGTTGCTGCGCTGAAAGGCAAGCAGCCAGAAGAACTCAACGTGCCGGTGGTTGGCGGTCACTCAGGCGTGACGATCCTGCCGCTGCTGTCGCAGATCCCAGGCGTCAGCTTCAGCGAGCAGGAAGCTGCTGACCTCACTAAACGCATTCAGAATGCCGGTACCGAAGTGGTTGAAGCGAAAGCGGGTGGCGGATCGGCCACGCTGTCGATGGGCCAGGCCGCGGCGAAATTTGGTCTGTCACTGGTACGTGCGCTGCAGGGCGAAAGCGATGTAGTGGAATGTGCTTATGTCGAAGGGGACGGCGAATACGCGCGTTTCTTCTCGCAGCCGCTGCTGCTGGGTAAAAAGGGGATTGTTGAGCGCCGTCCGATTGGCCAGCTGAGCGCCTTTGAACAGCAGTCGCTGAATGGCATGCTGGATACGCTGAAAAAAGATATTGTGCTGGGTGAAGAGTTCGTTAAGTAACACTTCTTCATACCTGACGCCGCAGCCACGTGGGCTGCGTGCCATTACCCCGGTCGCTTACCTGTGTGAGCTTCCGGGGTTTTTCATTTTTTATCTGGCGCTACTGGTTCTGCGTCTGGATCTCGTCCGGATACTCCAGCACCGTGACCGGCATCGTCATCTTCTTCTCGTTACGCGTGATATCGACGTTAATCACCGTGCCCGGGCGGATCTCAGCCACCTGGTCCATGGTTTCTACCGGTGATACCGCCGCCGCATTATTCACGCGGGTAATCACATCATTGACCTGAATACCGGCTTTATCTGCCGGGCCGCCGGCCTTCACCTCAGTCACCACGATGCCCTGATTATGATCCATACCTGATGTCTGACCGCTGTAGCGGCGGAATTCGCGCCCGGTAATGCCGATATAGCCGCGTATTACCCGCCCGTCGCGGATCAGTTTCTCCATCACCTTTGTCGCCAGCTTGGTAGGAATTGCAAAGCCCAGACCTTCCGGCGTTTCGCCGTTGCTGCTCTTATCAAAGGAGAGGGTGTTAATGCCCATCAATTCGCCCAGCGAGTTAATCAGCGCGCCGCCTGAGTTGCCGCGGTTGATAGACGCATCGGTCTGTAGGAAATCCTGATGGCGGGAAGGGCTGAGGCCAACCCGTCCGGTGGCGCCAATGATACCCTGCGTCACCGTTTGCCCGATGTTATACGGATTACCGATCGCCATCACCAGGTCGCCAACGTGCGCGACGCGCTGCGGATTGATCGGGATCACCGGTAAATTCACCGCATTGATTTTCAGCACCGCCAGGTCGGTCAGTGAGTCAGAACCGACCAGCATCGCTTCAAAGTAGCGGCCATCCTGCAGATTGACGATGATCTGGCTGGCGTCGTTGATCACATGCTTGTTGGTCAGAATATAGCCGCGCGGATCCATGATCACCCCAGAGCCGAGCACATCGCTGGTGCCGTTGGCGCTGCGGTTGTAAACATACACTACCGCAGGCGCGGCGCGTTTTACCCCCGCGTTGTAGCTGACCGGCTGAAGATCGGCGCTGTCGTCGGCAGTAGACAGCAGATCGCTGCCCAGCCGCAGGCCCGGCACGGCTACCAGAAGGATAGCGGCCACAATCAGGCCGAAGATCGCTGAACGCAAAAGTTTAGGAAACATGGTTTTAGGCAGTGTATGAATAAACGACTGGCAGGATAGCATGAGTTACGCGGACACAGTAGCCTGTGTCCGCGTGGCAGGGTTAACGCAGCAGCAGATAGATATTCTCATCGCCGCGCATGATGCTCAGCGCCAGCAGGTCCGGTTTGGTCTCCAGCAGTTTACGCAGCTCTGCCAGATTCTGTACCGGCGTGCGGTTAACGCCAACGATCACATCATCCTTCTGCAGGCCAAACTGCGCCGCCGGAGTCGCTTTCGCCACCTCGTCGACTTTGACACCTTTGGTGCCATCTTTGGCCGCGCCGTCGCTCAGGGTGGCCCCTTGCAGCGCTGGGGTCATCAGTTCGGCACTGGCGGTCGTCTGGCTGCTGTTATCCAGCTTAACGGTGACCGTGACCGGTTTACCGTCACGCAGCAGGCCCACTTTCACTTCCTGGCCCGGCGGCGTGGTGCCGATTTTCACCCGCAGTTCAGCAAAGTTAGCGACGTTTTTGCCGTCGACGCTGGTAATGATATCGCCCGCTTTAATCCCGGCTTTCGCGGCCGCCGACTGCGGCAGCACCTCGTTGACGAAGGCGCCGTGCTGGATATCAACCTTAAAGGCTTTCGCCATATCGGCGGTCATCTCAGTGCCCTTGATGCCCAGCTGGCCGCGTTTCACTTCACCAAACTGGATCAGCTGCTGGGCCAGGCCCATCGCCATATTGCTTGGAATCGCAAAGCCAATGCCGATATTGCCGCCGCTTGACGCAAGGATGGCCGTATTCAGCCCGATCAGCTCACCGTTAAGATTCACCAGCGCACCGCCGGAGTTACCGCGGTTAATCGCGGCATCGGTCTGAATAAAGTTTTCCAGCCCCTCAAGGTTAAGACCGCTGCGGCCGAGCGCCGACACGATCCCCGAGGTTGCCGTCTGTCCCAGGCCAAACGGGTTACCGATGGCCACGGTAAAGTCCCCGACCTTCAGCTGGTCAGAGTCAGCAATTTTTATCTGGGTCAGATTCTTCGCATCGATCAACTGGATCAGTGCGATATCGGTCTGCTCATCGTGACCGACCAGCTTGGCCGTGAATTCGCGACCATCGCTCAGCTGCACGCTGATTTTATCTGCGCCATTCACCACGTGGTTGTTGGTCAGCACATAGCCTTTGGCGGCATCAATAATCACCCCGGAGGCCAGCCCTTCAAACTCCTGCGACTTATCGTCACCGGGGGCACCTTCCTCTCCATCCTGACCAAAGAAGCGTTTTAGCTGGTCGGGGATCTGCTGCTGGCTCTCTTTTTCTGTCCCTTCAACGTGAACGCTGACGACGGCCGGCAGAACTTTCTCCAGCATTGGTGCCAGGCTCGGCAGCTGCTGGCCCTGAATCTGTCCAGGAAGAGCAGCCACAGCCGCAGGGACTGTGGCCATATTGACACCGACACTCAATGCTAATGCGCTTAACAGAAATAATTTGTTCTTCATCGGAAGCAAACTCTCGCTAGCAGGGAAATGATGCCCATCGCCAAAATGGCAGGCTGTATGTGTCTTGCAGTGAACTGAACGGTGCTTGAAACGTGGGGTGGCTGGCACCCCACGAAGATGATTACTTGGTAGCGCGCTCGCCACGCAGCAGGCCAGAGGCGCTGTCCGGGTAGTCACGCGGCATCTCTACCGGCACCTGGTCGTTATCCGCTTCTGATTCTGTCAGCTGATAAGCAAACGGGTTTTTCTCACCCGGCAGGTTTGGCAGCAGGTCATTAGAACCTTTCGCCATATGCTGATACAGCTGACGGTAGTCGCGTGCCATGTTGTCCAGCAGCTCGGCGCTGTGGGCAAAATGGTTAGTCAGCTCTTCACGATAATCCGCCAGCTCTGCCTTGCTCTTTTCCAGCTCGTACTGCAGGCTGCGTTGCTCGCGCAGTTTTTTGTTGCCGAAACGCATTGCTACCGCGCCAATAATAATCCCAACTACTAACCCAATAAGCGCGTATTCCCAGGTCATAATGACTCCCATATAGTCTTCGTTGTTACGTAGGGCTTTTCCATCTGATACCAGCCACTATAACCGCTAATGTATTGGAAGTGGAATCCTGCGGCAGCTTCGCTTAGTGTAGAACGACTTTTTTTTCGACGATCAACACCGGCATAGGCCTTTTTTTCAGGGAATGTGACTCAATTATGCAAACGATGTCCCCGCTGGTGCGCTATCAGCAAGCGCTGGAAAACGGCGAGTATCAGCCCGATGAAGTTCAGCGCGCCGCCATGACCCGCTTAGACGGTATCTGGCAGGCGTTAAGCCGTGTTAGCCCTCCTGCGTCTGCCGCCAGCGGCGGTCTGTTTGGCAAGCTCAATAAGCTGATGGGCAAAAGCAAATCGACGGTCCAGGCACCGGCGCGCGGTCTCTATATGTGGGGCGGCGTTGGGCGCGGCAAAACCTGGCTGATGGATATGTTTTTTCAGTCGATTCCTGGTGAGCGTAAGCAGCGCCTGCACTTTCATCGCTTTATGCTGCGCGTGCATCAGGAGCTGACAGAACTGCAGGGGCAGAGTGACCCACTGCAGATTGTCGCCGACCGCTTCAAGGCAGAAACCGACCTGCTGTGTTTTGACGAATTTTTTGTCTCAGACATCACCGATGCGATGCTGCTCGGCACATTGATGGAAGCGCTGTTCAGCCGTGGCATCACGCTGGTCGCCACGTCAAATATTCCGCCGGACGATCTCTATCGTAACGGTTTGCAGCGCGCACGTTTTCTACCTGCGATTGAGATGATCAAGCAGCACTGCGAAATCATGAATGTTGATGCCGGTATCGATTACCGCCTGCGCACGTTAACCTCGGCGCATCTGTGGATGACGCCGCTCGGTGAAGAGACCGCCAAAGAGATGGAGCGGATGTTCGTGGCGCTGGCGGGAAAACCGCGTCAAGCCCATGAACCGCTGGAGATTAATCACCGTAAGCTGCCCACGTTGGGCGTGGCTGAGGGCGTTGTGGCGATGAGTTTCCTTGCGCTGTGTGGGGAAGGGCGCAGCCAGCACGACTATATTGAACTGTCGCGCCGTTTTCACAGCGTATTGCTGTATGATGTGCCGGTGATGATTTACAAGACCGAAGACCAGGCACGGCGATTTCTGGCGCTGGTGGATGAATTCTACGAGCGGCACGTCAAGCTGGTGGTCTCGGCGGAAGCATCACTGTACGAGATTTATCAGGGCACGCGGCTGAAGTTTGAGTATCAACGCTGCGTATCCCGTCTGCAGGAAATGCAGAGTGAAGAGTATCTGCGACTGCCGCATTTGCCCTGAAACTTGAATGGGCGTGGCGGGATGAGGATTTTATCGCAGAAAACGTTCGATCTTTTTGGGCGACTTCTCTATAATCTTGCGACCCCACGTTACAGCAAAGGTTTTTTTCCCAAAACTCTTTGTGTTCCAGTAACTCTATCCGAAGGGGTGGGCTTACTGGTCAAGATGGTCGTGTGAGCTCCAACCGTTTATTCAAGCGTTTGGGATTTCACCAACGTGTAACTTAATTTGGGTAAGCTTTTAGATGAAAACTTTTACAGCTAAGCCAGAATCGGTCCAACGTGACTGGTATGTTGTTGACGCAACAGGCAAAACATTAGGTCGTTTAGCGACTGAATTGGCTCGTCGCCTGCGCGGTAAGCACAAAGCGGAATATACTCCGCACGTTGATACTGGTGATTACATTATCGTTCTGAACGCAGAAAAAGTTGCCGTAACCGGTAACAAGCGTACCGATAAAGTGTATTACCATCACACCGGTTTCGTCGGTGGTATCAAGCAAGCGACCTTCGAAGAGATGATTGCTCGCCGTCCTGAACGCGTGATTGAAATCGCGGTTAAAGGCATGCTGCCAAAGGGTCCGCTGGGCCGTGCTATGTACCGTAAACTGAAAGTTTACGCGGGCAACGAGCACAACCATGCGGCACAGCAACCGCAAGTTCTTGACATTTAATCGGGATTACAGGCAATGGCTGAGAATCAAAACTACGGCACTGGTCGCCGCAAAAGCTCTTCCGCACGCGTCTTTATTAAGCCGGGTAGCGGTAACATCGTTATCAACCAGCGTTCATTAGAACAGTACTTCGGTCGTGAAACTGCCCGCATGGTAGTTCGTCAGCCGCTGGAACTGCTGGACATGGTAGGTAAATTCGATCTGTACATCACTGTTAAAGGTGGTGGTATCTCTGGTCAGGCTGGTGCGATCCGTCACGGTATCACACGCGCTCTGATGGAGTACGACGAGTCCCTGCGTGGCGAACTGCGTAAAGCAGGCTTCGTTACTCGTGATGCTCGTAAAGTTGAACGTAAGAAAGTCGGTCTGCGTAAAGCACGTCGTCGTCCTCAGTTCTCCAAACGTTAATTTTTCCTGCTCACGCAGAAACGATTATCGGAAAACCCGGTGCCTGGCGCCGGGTTTTTTATTTCCTGCCTGTACAAAAAGCGCGAAACACCCACGGCTTTGTTATTTTCCCCCGCAATTCGACACTCCGCTCCCCACAAGCTGGCTAAAATCTGGTAAACTGTGTGTCACTTTGTGCCCATTGGCCGGGCAATGACGCTGGTATCCTGTGCAATGGACGATCGGTCAAACTTCGGGCTGATGGCAATAATGAGTCGCCGCGTGGATGGCTATTCGCAGTAATTTTCTCGATAAACTTGGAGGTTTACATGGCTGTCGCTGCCAACAAACGTTCGGTAATGACGCTGTTTTCTGGTCCGACTGACATTTTCAGCCATCAGGTACGTATTGTCCTGGCTGAGAAGGGTGTTAGTGTCGAGATCGAGCAGGTTGAAACGGATAACCTGCCGCAGGATCTGATCGACCTCAACCCGTACCGTACCGTACCCACCCTCGTTGATCGCGAGCTGACGCTGTATGAATCGCGCATCATCATGGAGTATCTGGACGAACGTTTCCCGCATCCACCGCTGATGCCGGTTTATCCGGTTGCGCGTGGTGAAAGCCGCCTGATGATGCACCGCGTCGAGCAGGACTGGTACAGCCTGATGCGTAAAGTCGAAAACGGCACGGCGCAGGAAGCGGAAGCGGCGCGCAAGCAGCTGCGTGAAGAACTGCTGGCCATCGCACCTCTGTTCGCCCGCACCCCGTTCTTTATGAGCGAAGAGTTTAGCCTGGTAGATTGCTACCTGGCCCCACTGCTGTGGCGTTTGCCACAGATGGGCATTGAGCTGATTGGTGCCGGTTCGAAAGAGCTGAAAGGCTATATGACGCGTGTCTTCGAGCGTGATTCCTTCCTGGCTTCCCTGACGGAAGCGGAACGCGAAATGCGCCTGCAAACGCGGGGCTGATTACGATGGAAATGTCTCAACTTACCGCACGTCGTCCCTATCTGCTGCGCGCTTTTTATGAGTGGTTGCTCGACAACAATCTCACGCCGCATCTGGTCGTAGACATTAATTTGCCGGGTGTCATGGTGCCCCTGGAATATGCCCGTGATGGTCAGATCGTTCTGAACATCGCGCCGCGTGCCGTGGGCAATCTTGAGCTGGGCAATGACGAAGTGCGCTTCAGCGCGCGTTTCGGCGGCGTTCCACGCCAGGTTTCCGTGCCGTTAATGGCGGTGCTGGCGATCTACGCCCGTGAAAACGGCGCAGGAACGATGTTTGAGCCAGAGCCAGCGTATGAAGAAGCGGGTGAATACGATGCTGCTGACGCGCAGGATAGCGCACCGGAAACGGTGATGTCGGTTATCGATGGCGATCGTCCTGACGACAGCGGTCAGGATGACGACAACGGTCCTGATGATGAGCCGCCGCCGCGCGGTGGTCGTCCGGCGTTACGCGTCGTGAAATAAAAAACGGGCCGTCAGGCCCGTTTTTTTATGCTGCGAAGGCTTAATACACGTCGCGCAGGTAACGCTTCTCTTTCTTCAGCTGGTCAACGTAGTCGGCTGCACGCTCCGCAGACATGCCACCAAACTGAGTAATCACCTGGTACAGCGCCTTATCGACGTCTTTTGCCATGCGTGATGCATCGCCACACACGTAGAAGTACGCCCCCTCTTCCAGCCACGCAAACAGCTCTGCGCCCTGTTCCAGCATGCGGGTCTGCACGTAAATCTTCTCAGCCTGATCGCGGGAGAACGCCAGGTCAAGGCGGGTCAGCAGACCTTTCTCTTTCCAGCTATTGAGCTCGTCCTGATAGATATAGTCATGTTCCTGATGCTGGTCGCCGAAGAACAGCCAGTTTTTGCCTTTGGCGCCCAGCGCATCACGCTCCTGAAGGAAGGCGCGGAACGGTGCGATACCGGTGCCCGGGCCAATCATGATCAGCGGCGCATCGCCGTTGGACGGCACGCGGAACGCTTTATTTGGCGAGATAAAGATCGCCGGCTTTTCACCGCGCTTCACGCGTTCGGCCAGGTAGGTCGAGCATACGCCGCTGCGCGCGCGTCCGGCGCTGTGGTAGCGCACGGAAGCAATCGTCAGGTGCACCTGATTCGGGTGCGCCTTCTGGCTGGAAGAGATGGAGTAAGCGCGGTGCTGCAACGGGCGCAGCAGGGCAACAAACTCAGGAATGCTCAGCGCACGGGTGACGTCGAGCTGCAGCAGATCGAGGGTATCTTTGCCCCACAGCCAGACGCCCAGCGCATCTTTATCATCGTGCTGCAGGACGTGGCGCAGCTCCTGGTTGGTGGTGTTCTGGCCCACCCACTCAATCAGCTTGCGCGAAGGTTCGGAGATCTCGAACTGATAGGTCAGCAGGTCACCGAGGCTACGTTCGAAGCCAGGGACCGGCGTATCGTAGTCGGATTTTAGCTGCGTCAGCAGCAGGTTAACCAGTGCCGGTTCGTTCACCGGGATCACCCCCAGCGCGTCGCCCGCTTCGTACTTCAGCCCGCTGTCGGTCAGGTCAAACTCGAAGTGACGGATGTCCTTACCGGAGTTTTCACCGGACAGACGCTTGTTGGTCGCCAGCGCTGCCGCATACGGGTTGTTCTTGTTGCTGCCCGGAATGACCGGCGCTTCCGGGGCGCTCTCCAGCGCTGTGCCGCTGCTGCCCGCGCTGGCGGCAAACTGAGGCATGGAAGCGGCGATCCACTCATTGGACGGCTCTTCAAAGTCGATGTCGCAGTCAATGCGGTCGTAAACGCGTTTCGCACCCAGCTGCTCCAGGCGCATATCAATAAATTTACCTGCCTGGCAGAAGCCGTCGTAGCCGGTATCACCGATAGCCAGAACCGCAAAGTGCATCTGCTCAAGACGCGGCGCGGTGCTGGCAGAAATCGCCTGCCAGAACAGCTGGGCGTTATCCGGCATCTCGCCTTCACCGTAGGTGGAGGTGATCACCAGCACGTGACGCATGGTGGCGAACACTTCAATATCCACTTCGCCCAGCCCCTGAACCACGGGCACCAGACCTTTGGCGCGGGCGGCTTTCGCCGCGCTCTGCGCTAAGGCTTCAGCATTACCGGTCTGTGAACCAAACAGGATATGCAGCTGGGTGTTGGCAGCCGACGCTGCCCCGCTTGCCGCCTGCGGCTGGTTTTCCAGCACCAGCAGGCGTGAATGTAACCCGGCAAGAAAGCCCGCCAGCCAAAATTTCTGTTCGCCATTGAATGGCGCATCTTCAGGAATATAAGGAATCTTCATCGCTTTTATCTACTCAATCCCGTTCTCATTATTTATCAGGCTAATTTGCCAACCGCCGCCGCCAGTTCTGGCAGTGCAGCGCGCGCAAACAGCTCTTCAAAGTCAGGCAGACGTCCCAGCACTTCCCGGTTACAGGCATCCTGATACATGATCCAGCCATAGGTTGCCAGGCTGTCCATGGAGCGGATATTACGCTGCGTCAGGGCGGCTTTATAATCCGACATACGCTTAGCGCCAATCAGGCAGGAAAGCTCTTCGTCGCTGTAGCTTTCAATCGCGGCACGACCGTGGCGCTGCAGCTTGCTGATCAGGGTGAAATCTTCCGTCATCAGCAGGTTGCGCACCGCTTTCTCAACGGCTGGGTCCTGCACCGGCGTGCCTTTCGGCAGGCGGGAGAGCGCCAGCTGCTGTGCCGAACTCAGCACGGTGTAGTTGTTCAGCAGCACCAGCATTTCAGGGGTGTCGGTGGCGCCGTAGCCCGGAACCGCACCGTTAGCGATCGCCTTGCCATCGCGCCATGCCGCTTTAAACTTCGCCACCTGGTGACCGGCCAGCGCGGTAGATAGCTCCTCCAGCAGATCCTTACGGGTCTTGGCTTTCAGGATCTCAGCGCCGTCCTGGTAGAGCAGCAGGGAGCGCGGCATCACGTAGACGAAATGCTGACTCTCGCTTTCCCAGTGATCCAGCAGCCACTGCGCACGCGGCGAGCGGGTCGCTTCCAGATGCCAGTTCAGCATCGTCAGCACCGCGTCTTTGTGTACGCGCGCCATCTCGTTGTCGTCGGTGATCGAACCCAGCATCACCGAGTCAGCCGCCACGGAGCCCGCCAGCGTGCCGTACGGATCATACTGATAGGCGAAGCCGCCGCTCATACCGTTGCCGAAGCCGGTACCGTAAGTGCCGAGGTTCAGCACTGCGCCGTTGGTCATATATTCGCAGCAGAAATCACCGACGCCTTCGACGACCGCCGTGGCACCGGAGTTACGCACGGCGAAGCGGTCACCTGCCTGGCCCTGAGCAAACAGACGCCCGCCGGTGGCACCGAACAGCGCGAAGTTACCGACCAGCACGTTGCCCTCTGCATCCTGCGAGCCGCCGCCAGGCGACATCACCACGATTTCACCGCCGCACTGGCCTTTACCGACGCCGTCGTTACAGGTGCCGTAATGCTCAAGGCGCATGCCGTCATTGCAGAACACGCCGTAAGACTGACCGGCAGAGCCGGACGTGGCGATGGTGACGGTACCCGGCGCCAGATAACGGCGACCGCGATCGTCCAGCAGGGCTGCCGGAATAGCGCTCAGCTGCTCCGCATCCAGCTGATGGTTCAGCAGGCGTTCGATATCAATCGCCAGCTGGCCACCAACGCTCTTATTACGGTTGTTCAGGATGATGCCATCGCCAAGGGCGATCGCGGTCGATCCCTGATTGACCAGTTGATCTTTCACCAGCTCGACCCAGCCATCGTCCAGCTCGAAATCTTTTTCCAGATAGACCGGGCGGGCAATTTTCAGCTCCGGCACTACGGTTAACATGGCGCGCAGATCCAGCTTGCCGACTTCCAGCGGGTGATCCATCAGGTGCAGCAGGTCAGAGCGTCCCCGCGCTTCGCGCAGAGAGCGCAGGCCGAGGCGCGCCAGCATCTCACGCACTTCGTGCGCAACGTTGATAAAGTACTGCGCCAGCTGGCGCGGATCGCCATCAAACGCTTCGGCGTTGGTGGTTAAACCGGCCGGGCATTTCACGTTACAGTTTTTCGCCATCACGCACTTCAGCATCATCAGTGCGGTAGTACCGAACTCGAAGCTGTCGCCGCCCAGCAGCGCGGATTTCACCACGTCGCTACCGGTCTGCTGGGCGCCGGAACAGCGCAGCAGCACTTTTTCGCGCAGGCCGTTGGCACACAGCGCCTGGTGAACTTCGGCGATGCCGATTTCCGCCACGCGGCCAGTGTATTTCAGGCTGGTTACGGAAGCCGCACCGGTGCCGCCGGTGTTACCCGCGACGTTAATCACATCGGCGCCGGCTTTCGCCACGCCAACCGCGATGGTGCCGATACCTTCGGACGACACCAGCTTCACGATCACGCGCACGCGCGCTGCTTTACAGTCGTGGATCAGCTGTGCCAGATCCTCGATGGAGTAAGTGTCGTGGTGCGGCGGTGGTGAAACCAGCTCAACGCCCGGTGTGCCCCCGCGCGCTGCGGCGATCTCAACGGTAACTTTCGCCGCCGGTAACTGACCGCCTTCGCCCGGTTTTGCACCCTGGCCGATTTTGATCTCCAGCTCTTCCAGCATCGGGTCCGCCAGATAGGCTGCCCAGACGCCGAAGCGGCCGGAAGCCAGCTGCTTGATGCGTGAAGCGCGAATGGTGCCGTGGCGCGAATAGTGCTCGCCACCCTCACCACAGTTGCTCATGCCGCCAACCATGTTAGTGCCGTGCGCCACCGCTTCATGCGCCGGAGCCACCAGCGCGCCGTGGCTCATCGCACCGGAGGCAAAGGTACGGGTAATTTCATGCGCAGGCTGCACTTCGCTCAGCGGCAGCGCCGCAGAGATGGTGAAGATGCGCGACAGGTAGTCAGCCGCCTTGCCGTTAGCGCTGATGTGCAGCGCGTCCGCGCTGATTTCGCTGTGCTCAATGGCATCACCGAAGCGTTTTTTCAGCACGCCGGACAGGGTGGTCAGGCGATCGTGCTCGCTTTTCAGGCCGACAATGGCATCGGTCAGGCGCAGCGTGAACTGGCCTTCACGGCCTTCGACCGCCTGGCACACCATACCGCGCACCGCAAAGCCATTGTTGACCAGCGAGTAACGGCCCAGCTTACGGGTAAATTCGGCTTCGCTGTCGACGTGGGTCAGGTCCGCCGGGAAGGCGAGAATGTCACGCAGCGCCGCAGGACGGCGTTTACGCTCTTCCAGCATCAGGCTGGAGAACTGACGATAGTCCGGGGTGATAGCAAAGTTATCGATCACCTCGTTCGGGATGCGCTCAAAGCTGCTGTCCTTAAAGGATTTGGCTTTGATGTTAAAAGCGTTATCCAGCTTGGCCAGCGTCATCAGGCGGATAAAGTTATCCTCCTCACGCGGCTTGTCGGCGAAGCGGATCGGCTGCTCGGTCATATCGATGAAGGTGCGCACGGCGATGGTGCCGTAAGAGTGGCCGGCCCCTTCCGCGCGCTCTTTAAACAGGCCGAGCAGCGGCACTTCGTTTTCGCCTTGAATGCGCAGCGCGCTCTGATGCCAGTCCACCGCCATCTGCGCGATGCTGGCAAAACCTGCGCCGCCGACCGGGGTCTTGATGTTCGGGAAGTACTTCTTCAGCACGCGATCTTCGGTATCAAGGAAGTTCGGCTCGAAGAACTCACCGCAGCTATAGCTCTCAACGGTACACAGGCCGACTTTGCCCATGGTTTTCATCAGCGCTTTTTCTGCGGCTTTGGCATAGCGTTTAAAGGCTTTGTTGCCGCCTTCGCCTTCACCGTACTTCTCTTCCGCACGCATCTGCACGCCGAGCGGATAGACCGCGGAAGCGCCAAATCCGAGGGTGGCCGCGATATGGTGTGACGAGATGCTCTGGCCGCTCTCCACCACCAGCGAAACGTCGAGGCGCAGACCTTCCTGCACCAGGCGCTGGTTAATGGCGGAAACCATCAGCAGCATGGGAATGCTGGCGCGGGTTGAGGAGATGTGGCGATCGGTGATCACCGCGATGCCGCCTTGTTCGCGGGCGAAATCGACCACTTCCTGAGCTAAATCGTCGATGGCTTTTTCCAGCGCGTCCGCGTTGGCGGCACGATTCAGCGGGTCGACGCCAATTACCGGGGTGTAGAGCATCTCAAAGCGTTTGTACGGAGCAACGGTCTGCTCACGCAGCTGCAGCATATCCAGGTGGGTCAGGATCGGGCTTGGTACCACGATCTGCTTGCCTTTGCTGCGGCCGAGGTGCGGTTTGGCACCCAGCGCCACGCGCAGCGTCATGCCGTCGGCTTCACGAATGGAGTCGAGCGGTGGGTTAGTCACCTGCGCAAAGCGCTGGGAGAAGTAGTGCGCCATGCCGCCTTCGTGGTCGGACAGGGCGTTGATGGCGTTGCCGTAGCCCATCGCGGAGATTTTCTCTGCGCCGGTGGTGAGCATCGGGTCCATCATGAACTTGAAGCTTTCCTGGTTGTAGTAGTACGCCACAAAACGCTGATAGGTTTTGAGGTCGCCGCTATAACGCAGTGGGGAGCCTTGCTGCTCCGCTGGGATCACCGGCAGCTCTTCGAGCGTGACGCGCGACTGTGCCAGTAGCGCCGGGTAATCCGCTACCGCCGCCAATTTTTCCAGCGCTTCGAGGGTGGTGTAGCTGCGCTTTTCGCGGTGATCGTAATACAGCATCCCGCCCGCTTCGATACGGCCACGGCGCAGCACGCTCTCCGGTGGGAAGGCGATCTGACCGGCTTCGGACATGGCACCGATGTACTCTGCGGTCTCAACGGAACGCAGCGGGCGCAGGCCCAGGCGGTCCAGACGGGCACCAATCACTTCACCGTTGCCGAAGATCAGCGCAGCCGGGCCGTCATTCTTCTCTTCATACAGGGAGAAGTACTCCAGCATCGCGCGCACTTCCGCAGACAGCGACGGGTCGTTCTCCCACGCAGGCGGCATCATTGAGACCACGGCGGTGATCAGGTCGAGGTTATCTTCCATCAGGCGGCTGTGGATGCTCTGGTCAAGGCGTGAGCTGTCGGACTGGCCTTTCGGGCGCACAATCTTCTTGCCACGGGCCAGCGCCAGCGCCGACTCCGCAATGCGGTTTTTACGGTCGGTATTCAGCTCGCCGTTGTGCGCCATCAGGCGGAACGGCTGCGCCATGGTGGTATGCGGGTCGGTATTGGTTGAGAAACGGGTATGGAAGAACAGACCGCGCACCTGATGGTCGGCGTCGGTCAGATCCTGGAAATAGGGGATCACTTCGTTTGAGTTCAGGCGTGCTTTAAATACCTGAGTGCGCGAAGAGAGCGACAGTGGGTAGAGACCGCCAAATTCGCTTTCGGTAAAGGCGCGTGCTTCGATATCCAGCAGCGCGCGATAGATGCGCTTCTCGAAGTCTATCTGATGAGTGATATCGGCCGGGGCAGTAAACACCCACTGCACGATAGGCAGCTGGAACGGGATCGCCGCCGGGCGCAGCACGCTGGTATCCAGCGGCATGTCACGCTTAATGATAATGGCAAGATCATAAGTGGCCAGCGTCTCTTCTACCAGACGCTCGGCGTTGGCACGCAGCGCAGCATCTTTCGGTACGAAGAAGTTACCCACGCCAAAGCGACCGGCCTCTAACGGCAGCCCGGTGACTTTGCGGAAGAAGTGCAGAGAGAGGTCAACGTTCACCCCGGCTCCGTCACCGACGCCTTCAGCAGACATGCCTCCACGGTGAGGTACGGTGCAGAGTGCGCTGTGCGCCATTTGCAGAACCTCATGAGTTTGCTCGCCGTCCTTACGAGTAATGAAACCCACACCACAACTGTCACTGTCTTTTGATGGATCGTACAGTCCATAAGGATAAGGTTTTGAGTTGGACATCGAGGGCCTCCTTAACTGCTTTGACATTACCACTAATCTTCAGGCACAGAGGGCGCTCGGCATCTCTCCAGGCTCTGTATCCTATTTTTGCCGCTGTTTGTTACGGACACCGTGAATCCGGGCAGCCTTCGCCAGATATTTTCTAAAACATCCTTGAAGGGGACCGCTCACTTTAATTCCGGGTCTCTGGGTGGAGATAACTTGCATCACAAGGGAGTCTGGTTGCTGCATAGATATGCCAAGACGCTGACCCCTGAGGAAATCTTCCAGCGGATTTCCAACTTATCGGTAAAGCGTACTCAGGTCAAATAGCGTTCTTACTGATGCTTTTTGACGCTTTGAGTGAGTTATCTTATTGATATATATGGTTATCACCACCATTTTTAACGCTGTTCAACAGGAGTTGTCAGGGGGCGAAGTGTGAGCTGACTCACTATAGGGCAGGCGCCAAATCTCTGCACCATGCTGGTGCCGGAGGTAATGGCAGCAGAATGTGCTGTAAGAATGAGTATAACCGCAGGAACGCACTGTTTTTAATTAGTGGGGTTATTTGAATAAAATAGGGGGTGTCATTAGTAAAATTAATCATGCCAGGTGTGATTAATATTTCATGAATTGTGAATGGTTATTCGTTTGGATGAGACAAAAGAAGGCGAGTGATTTCCATCATCGCTAAGAAAAACATCATCTGAGAATGGCGCGGCGAACTGGCAGCGGCCCTACAGATTATGCAGTTATAAAATTTAGTCAATATGCGAAGGCGTAACTTTTTTGATCCGGGCGAAATGCGTACCTGGCGCGGGATAACAGCGATCCGCAGCCGTTGCCTGACGGCGACGATAATCCCGCCATAAGCGGCCGCCGCCTGTGGGTGGTGCTGCACTATTACCGTGCAGCTGCTGGCAGTGTCCTGCGGTCAATCGTGCGTTGGTCTTTTGTCCAATTCCGGTATGATTGCGGCTATCAGGCGGAAGGGATCCTTTATGAAACAAATTCGTTTATTAGCGCAGTACTACGTTGATTTGATGGTGAAGCTGGGGCTGGTGCGCTTCTCGTTGCTGCTGGCCTCTGCGCTGGTGGTGCTGGCGATGATTGTGCAGATGGCCGTCACCATGGTGCTGCGCGGCCACGTCGAAAGCATTGATATGGTGCGATCGGTGTTTTTCGGCCTGCTGATCACCCCGTGGGCGGTCTATTTCCTCTCGGTGGTGGTGGAGCAGCTGGAGGAGTCGCGCCAGCGCCTGTCACGGCTGGTGGATAAGCTGGAGGAGATGCGTAATCGCGACCTTGAGCTGAACCAGCAGATGCAGGGCAATATCACCCAGCTAAATCAGGAGATTGCCGACCGTATCAAAGCCGAAGAGGCGCGCCTGCAGGTGATGACCCGGCTGAAAGAGGAGATGGCGCGGCGTGAAGAGGCGCAGATCGAGCTGGAACAGCAATCCTCCTTCCTGCGCTCGTTCCTTGATGCTTCCCCCGACCTGGTTTTCTACCGTAACAGCGACCAGCAGTTTTCCGGCTGTAACCGGGCGATGGAGCTGCTGACCGGCAAAAGTGAGAAGCAGTTAATCGGCCTGACACCCAAAGAGGTGTACGACGACGATGCCGCCACCAAAGTGCTGGAAACGGACGAAAAAGTGTTCCGCCACAACGTCTCACTGACCTACGAGCAGTGGTTACAGTATCCCGACGGGCGCAAGGCCTGTTTTGAGATCCGTAAAGTGCCTTATTACGACCGCGTGGGCAAACGCAGTGGGCTGATGGGCTTCGGGCGCGATATAACCGAGCGTAAGCGCTATCAGGACGCGTTAGAGAACGCCAGTAGGGAAAAGACCACCTTTATCTCTACGATTAGCCACGAGCTGCGTACGCCGCTTAACGGCATTGTCGGTCTGAGCCGCATCCTGCTGGATACCGATCTCAATCAGGAACAGCTGAAATACCTCAAAACCATCCACGTTTCGGCGATCACTCTTGGCAATATTTTCAACGACGTGATTGAGATGGATAAAATCGAGCGGCGCAAAGTGCAGCTGGATAACCAGCCGATCGACTTCACCGGCTTCCTCGCCGATCTGGAAAACCTCTCCGGCCTGCTGGCGGAGCCGAAAGGGCTGAAGTTTGTACTGGCGCCCGATCTGCCGCTGCCGCACAAAATTATCGCCGACGGCACGCGCCTGCGTCAGATCCTGTGGAACCTGATCGGCAACGCGGTAAAGTTTACCCAGCAGGGCGAAATTGTGGTGCGCGTTGGCTACCTGGAGGATGACTGCCTGCGCTTTGAGGTTGAAGACTCCGGCATGGGCATTCCGCAGGACGAGCAGGATAAGATCTTCGCCATGTACTACCAGGTGAAGGATCAGCGCGGCGGCAAACCGGCGACCGGAACCGGCATCGGGCTGGCCGTATCCCGCCGCCTGGCGCAGAGCATGGGCGGAGACATCAGCGTGCGCAGCGCCCCGGGCCAGGGCTCCTGCTTTACCCTGACGCTGAACGCCCCGCGTATCGCGGAAGAGGTGGAGGATGAGCAGCCGGAAGACGACCTGCCGCTGCCTGCGCTGCATGTGCTGCTGGTAGAAGATATTGAGCTGAACGTTGTCGTCGCGCGCTCGGTGCTGGAGAAGCTCGGCAACAGCGTGGAAGTGGCGATGACCGGCCAGGCGGCGCTGGATATGTTCAACCCGGATGAATTTGACCTGGTGCTGCTGGATATCCAGCTGCCGGACATGACCGGGCTGGACGTGGCGCGTGCTATTCATCGGCGCCACGCGGGTGAGCAGCTGCCGCCGCTGGTGGCGCTGACCGCTAACGTGCTCAAGGACAAGCGTGAATACCTGGATGCCGGCATGGACGATGTGCTGAGCAAACCGCTGGCGGTGCCTGCGCTGACGGCGATGATCAAAAAATACTGGGATTATCAGGAAGTCGAGCTGCCAACCCTAACGGAGAGCAACATGGATGAGAAACAGCTGGCGCTGCTGGATGTGCCAATGCTTGAGCAATATATCGAACTGGTCGGGCCGAAGTTGATCCATCAGAGTCTGGAGATGTTTGAGCAGATGATGCCGGGTTATCTGGAGGTGCTGGATTCCAACATGATGGCGCGCGATCAGAAAGGGATTGCCGAAGAGGGCCACAAGATCAAAGGGGCTGCAGGATCGGTCGGTCTGACCCACTTACAACAGGTTGCCAAACAGATTCAAAGCCCGGAACTGCCAGCATGGTGGGATAACGTGCAGGAGTGGATTGATGAGCTGAAACAGGAGTGGCGCAATGACGTTGAAGTACTGCGTCAATGGGTTAGGGATGCTGAAAAAAAATGACCCCGACCGAGGCCGGGGTGCGCGAATACTGCGCCAACACCAGGGAAACTGGAAACCTGCGCTATTTTGATAGGAATCGTCGGGAGCGCAGATTTGGTATTGGGTGAACCATTAATAAGCTCAGGAACTACTTTAGCAAATCTCACATCACATGTTACCAGATTCATTAAAATGTGTGATGTGGAGCAGCCTTGGTAAATAGAAGACCTTAATTTTACTTCTCAGTCAAGTAACGAATGCAATTGATTGCGGATTTGTCTTATTTTTGACCATATGTGCTTTTTTTTTCGCCAGTCAGATTGACGCAAACTTTTTACCGCAGGGCCATTTTCACATAAGCTTATGCGGTAATGGATTTTGGCCAAATACGTGTTACTAACTCAATGTTTTATGGTTGTTTTTAGGTGTTTTTAAACAGCCTTTCCGAAACGTTTAGGTTTCTGCTAGCACAAATCCTGAGTGGGCCTTTCTGCATAAGTCAAAAGCTGACTCCGTTCAGCAGGGTATCCGATGGCGATGGCCTCACTCCGCGGGCGAAAAAACGGTCAAACCGGCATCATTTGCGAGTGATTTTCTTTTGTAGCAGATCGGTTTTCGAATACGACAGGGCGAAATTTATAAGCGCTGCGAACCAATCAGGTGGTAACGCTTTCATCCTGTGCCAGGTCCAGCGCATAACAGAGCGAAATCAGCTGGCGTGATGGAACCGATTCCAGTTATATCGCTTAACTAAAGGCATTCGGATATTTCGGGTGTATTTCCGTACTAATCATTTTTTAAAACAGGTTCTGGCATGAGTCGTCGTAATAATAGCGTCACCGCACGCATCAAATCGGGTTTGCTTCGCCTCGTTCTCGGCGTACTGGGTTTATGGCTTACCGGCATTATTGCCTTTGCCTTTCTTCCGGTGCCATTTTCTGCCGTGATGGTTGAGCGGCAGCTGGGTGCCTGGTTTAGCGGCAACTGGAGCTATGTTGCTCACTCGGACTGGGTAGGGATGGATGAAATCTCACCGTGGATGGCACTGGCGGTGATCGCTTCCGAAGACCAGAAATTCCCGACCCACTGGGGCTTTGATGTTGCGGCGATCCAGTCGGTGCTGGACAGCGAAGGCGAGAAGGCCGGAATGCGTGGGGCATCGACCCTGTCCCAGCAGACGGCAAAAAATGTGTTCCTGTGGGACGGCCGCAGCTGGATACGTAAAGGGCTGGAGGCCGGGTTAACGGTGGGGATCGAAACCGTGTGGACCAAACGCCGCATTCTCACCGTTTACCTTAACGTGGCGGAAATGGGCAAAGGGGTATTTGGCGTGGAGGAGGCTTCACAACGCTATTTCCATAAGCCAGCCAGCCGCTTAAGCATGTCTGAAGCCGCGCTGCTGGCCGCGGTACTGCCTAATCCGATTCGCTTCCGCGCCGATGCGCCATCCGGCTATGTGCGCCAGCGCCAGCAGTGGATCCTGCGCCAGATGCGTCAATTGGGCGGTGAAGGTTTCCTGCGCCAGCATAAACTGGATTAGGAACATCCCTGTTTTTATGGGCAGCGGAGAGAGACCACATTTTTAGCGGAATTTTTGTGCTAGCGTGACCCTGTTGTAACATATTGTTAAACAGGGATAAATTATAATGAAACGCATTGATGTGGTCTGCAAGGAGTTGGAGCGTCTGACGCTGCAAGCGGGAAATCCACAGGCAACCGCACAAAAAATCGGCCTCAACCTGGGCCTGGCGCGTAACTCCGTTAGCAAAGAGCTTAACCAGCTGTGGGGTGAAGGCCGGGCAATCAAGATTAAATCCCGCCCGGTCTATTTTCTGCATCGTGCGTCACTGGAGGCCCAGGCCGGGCAGCCACTCCCCGCGGAATTCAGCGATCTCGATGCTCTGAATCAGCGCTTAAACCCGCATACCGTTGTCGTCAGCGATCCTTTTCAGGCCATGATTGGCCATCAGCGCAGCCTGCGCAGCGCCATTGAAAAAGCCAAAGCCGCCGTGCTCTATCCTGCCGGGCTGCATGTGCTGCTGACCGGGCCTTCAGGCGTGGGGAAAACCTGGTTTGCCGAGCTGATGCACCAGTTCGCCAGCCATCATCAGCCGGGCATTGCTCTGCCGTTCATCTACTTCAACTGTGCGGAGTATGCGCATAACCCGGAGCTGCTTTCATCCCACCTGTTTGGCCATCGCCAGGGAGCCTTCACCGGTGCGGGCAAAGATAAGGTCGGGCTGGTGGCGCAGGCTGACGGCGGCTATCTGCTGCTGGACGAGATCCATCGCCTGCCATATGAGGGGCAGGAAAAGCTGTTCTCCCTGCTGGACCGCAACGAATATCGGGCATTGGGTTCGAGTGGGGAGGCGCAGCGAGTCAACATTCGCCTGATCTGCACCACCACTGAAGCGGTGGATTCGGCACTTTTACGCACCTTTATGCGCCGTATTCAGGTCAGCATTACGCTCCCCGCCCTGCGTGAACGGTCACTGGAAGAGCAGATAGAACTGAGCAGCTTTTTTCTCCAGCGTGAAAGTGCCAAAACGGCACGTACGCTGCGGGTGGATAAGACGCTGATGCAGTGGCTGCTGGCGAAGCCGCTTGCCGGAAATGTCGGCCAACTGAAAAGTGATATTCAGTTTATCTGCGCCCAGGCCTGGGCGGCGGATATCGCACAGCCGCAAGGGGCACTGACGCTGGATAAACGCTTTGCCCTACCGGCCGTGGTACCTTCTGCAGCGCTGCGTCAGCGCATTGATGCGCTGTTTGCCGACCGCCCATGGCTGGAGATTGGTGCCCGGACCAGGCTCCCGTCATCTGCCGCGCTGCCCGATGCCCTCGAACAGGAAGAGAGCGATCATTTTTATCACTTCCTCACCCGCGAATATGTCAGCCTGCGCAACAGTAATGTTCCGGCGCTGGAAACGCTGGCAATTCTGAAAAACAAGCTGTGCTCAATATTTAAGTACGGCCTCTACAGCCGCGACAGCGCCACCATCGGCATTAACGCTCAGCTGGAGCAGCGGCTTTCGGCTCTCATCCAGCGCATTGAGCGGATCACCGGTTTCAGCCTGCCGGAGAACATGATTAATCATCTGCGTAAGCATATTCTGGTGCTGCTGGACTACGTGCAGCGTGGGATGATCCCGCAGTTATACTCCTCCAGCCTGATCCTCGACCACTGCCAGGATGAATACCCGCACGCGGTACAGCTGGCGCGCTTTATCGAAGAAGCCTTTGCCATCCAGTGCCCATCCACCGAGATCGTCTATCTCTGCCTGTTCCTCAAAGCCTGCCGTCAGTACCGCGAACAGCTGGCAACCAGCCCGGATCTCGGCGCGATCCTGATCGCCCACGGTGCAACGACGGCGACCAGCATGGCGCAGTATGCCAACCAGGTGCTGGAACAGGATCTGTTTAGCGCCATTGATATGCCGTTTGAGCAATCGGTGCACGACACGTTGGATCAACTGACGCAGCGTATCCGTCAGCGCGGCTATGGTCGCCTGATCCTGATGGTAGATATGGGATCGCTGGTGCATTTTGCCAGCACCGTCAGCCAGCTATTCAATATCGATGTGCTGCTGCTGCCGTGCATCAGCCTGAGCAGCCTGCTTGAAGTGGGGTTGGATCTGACCTACGACACGCGTGAGCTCACGCAGCTGCATCAGCTGATGGAGGACAAAGGTATTGACTGCCAGCTGTGTACCCCGGAGCAGGTGGCGGGCGGCCGGGTGCTGGTGGTTTCCTGCATTACCGGCATGGGCACGGCGGAGAAGATCCGCAAAGTCTTACAGGAGAGCTTCGGCGAACTGATGGGGCAGGATTCACGACTGCTGATGCTCGACTATGGCGAAGTGCGCAGCCTTGAGCGCCTGCGGCAGTCACTACAGCCCGGAGAGCGGCTGGTGGGCATTGTCGGCACCTTCCAGCCGGGGCTGCCGGATATTCCGTTTATCTCGCTGGAGGAGCTGTTTTCTGAGCAGGGGCCGGAGCTGATCCTCGGCCTGTTTGACCCGGATTTGCACCGCGCCGAGCGCCGTCAGGAGGTGGAGCGCTGCGCGCTGCGTTTTGTCAGCGCGCTGACGCTGGAGAGCATTATCAACCAGATTTCGCTGCTTAACCCGCGCCGCATCCTGCAGGAGATGGAGCAGATTTTACAGCAGCTGTGCCAGCAGCTGGATATCAGCCCGGGCCGTCAGGTGACACTTCGTTTCCTGATCCACTGCTGTTGTATGGTTGAGCGTATCGTGATTAGCCGCAAACCGTTACAGATGACGCTGGAAAGCGCCAGCGGGCAGGAGAAAGCGGCGATAAATGTCATCAAAAGCCAGTTTGCCGTGATTGAAGCGGCATATTCTATTCAGCTATCCGATGCTGAATACCACTATATCTATCAATTGCTGTACAGCTGAGACCAACAATGGCGGGCCTCAGCGCCCGCTATGACCCTTCATCCAGCCCGCGTGACACATTCTCTGGCACAGCCGTTGCAATAGTGACCTCACCACAATACTGAGCGGATGAATCACGTGACGGAAAACAAAACGGCTTTGCCTGAAATACTCATTTTGACCCACGGTGGCTGGGGCGCGGAGCTGTGTAACAGCCTGCGCATGGTCGTCGGTGACATTGCCGGGGTGCATACCCTGGCCCTGATGCCGGTGGATACCTTCAGCGACTTCTACCAGTCGGTGCAGCAGGTGGTGGCGAAGATGCCGGCCGGTTCGCTGATCCTGACTGATTTTATCGGCGGCACCACCTCAAATGTCGCCGCCCGTGTCAGCCTCGACCATCCTATCGCGGTGGTCTGCGGGCTGAACGCCACGCTGCTGCTGCAGGCGCTGGACCTGCGCGAGCAGGGCACCCTCACCGCGCAGGTTGCCGGGCTGGTTGAAGCCGGGCGCGAAAGCTGCCGCGACGTGGTGGCTCATATTCAACGACAACAACCTTAACCATCACCCAGGGAGCATTCTCATGGCCACAATTACTTTATGCCGAATCGACAGCCGCCTGATCCACGGACAGGTGGTGACTAAATGGGTTGGACAGTCGCAGTCCAACCGTATTGCGGTGGTCAGCGACGAGCTGGAAGCCGACCCGTTTATGAAAAATATCTATCTGATGGCCGCACCGCCGAGTGTCAAAGTGGACTGCTACAGCAACAGCAGCTTTGCCGCAGCCTGGCAGGAAAACCAGCTGGGTGAGGGCAACGTGCTGGTGCTGTTCCCGTCGCTGGCAGCGGTACTGGAAGCGGTACAGCAGGGCTTCTCGGTCGCGGCCATCCAGGTTGGCGGTCTCGGCGGTGGGCCGAAGCGCAAAGCGGTGTTCCAGAACATTACGCTGGATGATGCTGACGTGGCGATCCTCGGCGATCTGCAGGCAAAAGGGATCAAAGTCCTGTTCCAGACCATTCCGGAAGATAAGCCGCAGTCGCTGGACGATATCCTGAAAAAATACTAAGCCTTTCACTGTAAGGAGCACGCTATGGATACGCTATGGATCGCTGCCTGTATGGGGTTGTACTACTGGTTTGCCCGCCTGCGGCTCGGCTACTCCTTCTCGGGAATGCTGGTGCAGCCGATTGTGATTGCGGTGTTTGTTGGTCTGATCCTCGGCAATATGCAGACGGCGATGATTATTGGCGCCGGGATGCAGCTGGTGTATCTCGGCGTCACTTCGACGCCCGGCGGTAATGTGCCGTCCGACCCTGCACTGGCTGCCTGTATCTCGATCCCGATAGCGGTACAGGCCGGTATGGAGCCGAACCTCGCCATCGCGCTGGCGATTCCGTTCGGCGTGATCGGGGTGTTCCTCGACCAGCTGCGCCGCACGCTGAATGCCGCCTGGGTCCACATGGCGGACGCCCACGCAGAGGAGGCAAATATCGGCGGCATTATGCGCTGTGCCTTCCTCTGGCCCGCGCTACTCGGGCTGGTTATCCGCTTCCCGGTGGTGTTTGCGGCCAACTATTTTGGCCAGAACGTGGTGGAAAAATTTCTCGCGCTGATGCCGCACTGGCTGACGCATTCGTTTGAAATTATGGGCGGCATCCTGCCCGCGCTCGGCTTCGCCATCACCATAATGGTGATTGGTAAAAAGAGCCTGCTGCCGTGGTTTATTGGCGGATTCTTCGCGGTGCTGTACCTGAAGGTCGATATCATGGCGATGGCGATTTTCGGCACCTGCGTCGCGTTCCTGATTAAAGGCCTGGGCAAAACAGAAGGGGCTTCCTCATGAGCAATACCGCTATTCCACAAGAGCTGCTGGATCGCGCTCGCGCAAGCAAAACGCTGACGCGTCGAGACATCACCAAAGCCTGGTTTATCTACTGGCTGGGTGCGGAGGTTTCAAACTCTTATGAACGCTTACAGAGCCTGATTTTTTGCGCCTCCATGACGCCAATCATCAAGAAACTCTATCCTGAAAAAGAGGAGCGGGCTGAGGCGTTGAAACGCCATCTGAATTTCTTCAACAGCGAGCAGACCTTCGGCGCGGTGATCCAGGGCGTGGCGATCGCGATGGAAGAGCAGAAAACCCGAGGCGAAGCGATCTCCGATGCCTCAATCACCGGGATCAAGACCGGGTTGATGGGGCCGCTAGCGGGGATCGGCGACTCGGTGATCTGGGCCGCAGTGATGCCGCTGCTGATCGCGATCTTTATCCCGTTTGCCGCCAATGGCAGCGCGTTCGGCGGCATTATGCCACTGATGCTGTATACCGCCATCACCCTGGCGGTGAGCTATGGGCTGGCACATAAAGGCTATACGCTGGGGCGCGAGTCGATCATCGGGCTGTTGCAGGGGGGCAGGATCAAAGAGCTGATCTACGGTGCCAACGTGCTGGGATTGATCATGATGGGGGCGCTGTCCGCCAGCTACGTGAAGATCACCACGCCGTTTAAGATCGTCGCTCTTGAAGGATCGGAAGTGGTATTTCAGCAGATCCTCGATTCGATCGCCCCGGGCCTGCTGCCACTGGCGGCGGTATTTTCCATCTATTTCTACCTGGTGAAAAAAGGGCCGCGTTACACCACTATTCTGCTGTCGGTGGTGGTGATTAGCCTGCTCGGCTCACTGACCGGTTTGTTATAAGGAGCGCCTCATGACAGGGAATATCTATCAAAGTCTGGGCCTGAAAAGGGTGATTAACGCCTGCGGAAAAATGACCATCCTCGGCGTTTCCAGCGTGCCCGCCAGCGTAATGGCGGCGGTGGCGCAGGCCGCAGGCAGCTTTGTTGAAATTGATGCGCTGGTGGATCGCGTGGGCGAGCGGGTGTCTGAGTTTACCGGCGGGCAGGACAGCTACGTGACCTCCTGCGCCACGGCGGGCATTGCCATTGCCGTCGCGGCGGCGGTCAGCCGCGGCGAGCCGGATCGCGTGGCGCAGCTGCCGGACAGCAGCGGCATGGCGAATGAGGTTGTGATGCTGCGCGGGCATAACGTTGATTATGGCGCCTCGATAATGAGCGCCATCCGCCTGGGGGGCGGGCGCATTGTGGAAGTGGGGCACAGTAATCTGGCCTACCTGTGGCAGCTGGAAAAAGCCGTTACGCCACAGACCGCCGCGCTGCTGTATGTGAAGTCGCACCATGCGGTACAGAAAGGGATGCTGACGCTGGAGACCTTCGTTGAGGTGGCGCGCAGCCACCGGCTGCCGCTGATTGTCGATGCGGCGGCGGAAGAGGACCTGCGGCGCTACGTAGCGGCCGGGGCTGATATGGTGATCTACAGCGGGGCGAAGGCGTTTAACGCGCCCACCTCGGGTTTTATTACCGGGGGTAAGCAGGGGATCGGCTGGTGTAAGGCGCAGCATAACGGCATTGCGCGGGCGATGAAGATTGGTAAGGAAAATATGGTCGGTCTGGTGAAGGCGCTGGAGCTGTATCACCAGGATCAGAATCATGCATCGGCGGATGCGCTGCTGCCGGCAGTAGCGGCAATCAACGCGCTGACGGGCTTTGCCGCCGATATTGAACAGGATGAGGCCGGGCGTGCTATCTGGCGCATTCGTGTCACCGTGGATGCCGTGCTGCTGGGGCTGAATGCACGCGAAGTGGTCGAACTGCTGCGCCATGGCGACATCGCGATTTACCCACGCTGCTATGCGCTGCATCTGGGCGTTTTCAGCCTCGATCCCCGCACGCTGGCGCAGGGCGAGCTGAGTCTTATCGTCGATCGGCTGGCAGAGATCGCTAAACAACAGGGAGAGTGAAATGCAACATATTAATTTTTATCGCGGACGCGTGGCGATTAACGTTCTGGCCTGCGATCTGGAAAACGCACGCGAGGTGTATGACGCGTCTGAAGGCCATGCGGTGATTGGCGTGCTGTCATCGCAGTTTGCGGATGTCGGGCAGGGCGTGCAGGAAGTGGAGCCATGGACCAGCTTCATTCCGGCGATCTCCGTCGGGCTGGGGGCGGGCGACCCGACGCAGTATGCCAAAGCTGCGCTGATTGCTGCCGCGACGCGCAGCGCGCACGTCAACCAGACGTTTACCGGGGCAGGGTTCGCTGCCGGGGCGCTGGCGCTGGCGGGCAACGCACATACCTGCATTAATGCGCTGGTCAGCCCGAGCGGGCAGCCGGGCAGGGTGATTATATCAACCGGAGATCGCAGCGGGCAGCAGCAGCCGGTACTGGCGGATTGCGATAGCGCAGTCTGCATGATGCTGGATATGGGGGCGCACGCGGCGAAGTTTTTCCCAATGGGCGGTGAGAAATCGCTGGCGGAGTTAAAAGCACTGGCGGAAAGCGCGGTGCGCCAGGGGATGACGATGATCGAACCGACCGGCGGCATCGATCTGGCAAACTTCAGTGTGATACTGGAAACCTGCCTGCGCGCAGGCGTGCCGAAAGTCATGCCGCACATCTACAGTTCGATTATTGATAAGCAGAGCGGCAGAACGCGCCCGGAAGATGTGGCAAATCTGATGCAGCAGGTGAAAGCGCTGCTGTCGTAATGCCTGCCAGCTAAATAACAAGGCCGGTGAATACCGGCCTGAGAGGCTTAGTCTTCGTCGAACCCGGCGTTAAACAGGTCAATCACCGCCGCCAGCGCTTCCTCTTCCTGCAGGCCGCTGGCCTCCACTTCAATATGCCCACCCTTGGCGGAGTCGAGCATCAGCAGGGCAATCACGCTGCTGGCTTCTGCTTCCGTGCCGCTTTCATTGCGCAGCAGCACTTCTGCATCAAAACTCTGTACCAGCTCAAACAGCTTCATCGCCGGGCGGGCGTGCATGCCCAGCTTGTTTTTAATTTCAACGGTTTGCTTCACGGTCATGATTTGCGTTTTTCCAGCGTGCGATGACGGGACTGTACGTTTTTCCCGCGCGAGCGGAAATAATCTGCCAGCTGTTCGGCTATGTACACCGAGCGGTGTTTACCGCCGGTACAGCCAATCGCCACGGTCAGATAGCTGCGGTTATTGGTTTCCAGCATCGGTAACCACAGCTCAAGATAGCTGCGCGTCTGGTAGATAAAATTGTGAACTTCGGTGTGGCGGTCGAGGAAGGCAGCAACCGGGCGGTCGAGGCCGGTCATCGGGCGCAGCTTCGGGTCCCAGTGCGGATTAGGCAGGAAGCGCACGTCAAACACGTAATCAGCATCAATCGGGATGCCGTGCTTGAAACCAAAGGACTCAAACACCATCGTCAGCTCGCGCTCGCGCTTGCCCAGCAGTCGGGTACGCAGCATTTCGGCCAGCTCGTGCACTGACATTTCCGAGGTGTCGATAATCAGGTCGGCGCGCGAACGCAGCGGCTCCAGCAGATCGCTCTCTTCATCGATCGCGCTTTCCAGCGACAGATTCTTGCTGGAGAGCGGATGCAGACGACGGGTATCGCTGTAACGGCGGATCAGCGTGTTGCGGTCGGCATCCAGGAACAGCAGCTGCGGCGAAAAACAGTCCGGCAGGCTGTTCAGTGCAGTTTCAAACACTTCCGGGGATTCCGGCATGTTACGCACGTCAATGCTCACCGCGGCGGACATGTTACGCTCAGAAAGTGAGCGAGCCAGGTCTGGCAGCAGTACCACGGGTAAGTTATCCACGCAGTAAAAGCCCATATCTTCCAGTGCCCGCAGGGCGACTGATTTACCTGAGCCCGAACGTCCGCTGACGATCATCAGCACCATTAACTCTTCTCCCCGTTTGTCTCAACGCGATACAACTGCGTTTAGCTCTCTTCGTGATCTTCCGTGATGATCTCATACAGATCTTCATCGGTCTGAGCGGCACGTAAACGGCGCAGCACCGTTTTATCGGCCAGGCGTTTGGCCACCAGCGACAGCGTGTGCAGATGCGTCTTGCACTGATCTGCCGGAACCAGCAGGGCAAACAGCAGGTCTACCGGCTGATTATCAATGGCGTCAAACGCGATAGGCTGGTCAAGGCGGATAAACACGCCAACGGCGCGCAGCGTATCTTCTTCCAGCTTACCGTGCGGGATGGCAATGCCGTTGCCAATGCCGGTACTGCCCATACGCTCACGCGTCAGGATAGCTTCGAAAATTGTCTGGTGCGGCAGATTTAACTGCTTCGCTGCCAGCTCGCTGATAATTTCCAGCGCCCGTTTTTTGCTCTGACAGTGCACGCCATTACGGGTACATGCAACGCTCAATACGGAGCCCAGTTCCAGTTTCAGATCATTGTTCATCATAGTTTCACTTAGGTATTCACTTGCACAGGGCGATAGCTCGAACCCGACATTCGGATCGCGAGATTAACATGCCGTATTGATTAACGGCTCGTCTTCCCGAAGGAACACGAGCCGAAAACGCTTCCGGCTTAACTGATATTGGGTTCGCCGAAAAAACAATCAATGTACAGTGAAGTTTAGTGTTGTTTTAGCTTATCTTTATGTTTATTTAACTGGCGAGCGAGCTTATCAACCAGCCCGTCAATCGCCGCGTACATATCTTTATCTTCCGAGGTGGCGTGCAGCTCCCCACCGTTCACATGCAGCGTGGCATCTGCAATCTGTGTCACTTTCTCCACCTTTAACACGATATAGACCTGATTGATGCGGTCAAAGTAGTGTTCCAGTTTGGCAAACTTTTCAGTTAAAAAATCACGCAGTGGCTGGGTGATTTCAACGTGTTGTCCAGTGATATTGAGCTGCATAGTGTCTTCCTTCTCAGTGCTTTCAGACCAGCTGTTTGCGCTGGTTTGATGGTGGGATGGATAAAGACTCTCGGTATTTTGCCACAGTGCGCCGGGCCACCATAATCCCCTGATCGGAAAGAAGGGTGGTGAGCTTGCTGTCGCTGAGCGGTTTGGCGGGATTCTCCGCCGAGATTAATTTCTTCACCAGCGCACGGATCGCCGTGGAGGAGGCTTCGCCACCGCCCTCGGTATTGACGTGGCTGGAGAAAAAATACTTCAGTTCAAAAATGCCGCGCGGACTGTGCAGGTATTTCTGCGTGGTCACGCGCGAGATAGTCGACTCGTGCATTTCTACGGCGCTGGCAATATCGGCCAACACCATCGGACGCATGAACTCTTCACCCTGTTCGAAAAAGGCCTGCTGCTGGTCGACGATACAGCGCGTCACCTTCAGCAGCGTGTCGTTGCGGCTTTCCAGGCTTTTAATCAGCCACTTTGCTTCCTGCAGATTGCTGCGAATAAACTGCGTGTCGCTGTCGCTGCGCGAGCTGGCGCCGAGGGAAGCGTAATGCTGGTTGATCTTCAGGCGCGGCACGCTGTCGGCGTTGAGTTCCACCGTCCAGCGATTGCTGGCTTTGCGCACCAGTACGTCCGGAATGACGTATTCTGGTTCCTGGGTGTTGATCGACTGGCCCGGGCGCGGGTCGAGGGTCTGGATCAGCTGCATCGCCCCTTTCAGCACCTCTTCCTTCAGGCGGGTGACGCGCATCAGGCTGCGGAAGTCGTGGTTTGCCAGCAGATCCAGGTGCTCGCCGACGATCAGGCGCGCCTCTTTCAGCAGTGGAAAATCAGTCGGAAACTGTGAGAGCTGCACCATCAGGCAGTCGCGCAGATCGCGGGCGCAGACGCCGACCGGGTCAAAACGCTGCACGCGCTTCAGCACCGCTTCAACTTCATCCATCGACAGCTCGTCATCACCAATGCTGCCGAGGATTTCATCCAGCGTCACGGTGAGATAGCCTGTATCGTCAACCGCATCAACAATCGAGGTTGCTATCGCGCGGTCAGTGTCGGTAAACGGCGTCAGCTCAACCTGCCACATCAGGTAATCCTGCAGCGTCTGGGTGGTTTCACCCTGATAGACCGGCAGTTCATCATCATGATAGTCAGTGCCCGTACCGGATGGCGTGCCGGCGGTGTAGATCTCATCCCAGGTGGCATCGAGCGGCAGCTCTTCCGGCATGTCCTTCTGTTCCAGCGCTTCGCGGGTATCCAGCGCTTCGGTTTCCTGATATTCGCGGGTATCAACTTCTTCGTGAATGTCGGTCTGTTCAAGCAACGGGTTACTTTCCAGCGCCAGCTGAATTTCCTGCTGTAGTTCAAGCGTAGAGAGTTGCAGCAGGCGAATGGCCTGCTGCAGTTGTGGCGTCATGGCAAGCTGTTGGCTCAGCCTGAGTTGTAAACCTTGCTTCATATTCAGAATATTAATTCCCCAGAAATCTTACCGAATGTGAACACCTTATCAGAGTCTGAACTCTTCACCCAAATAGACGCGCTTAACTTGCTCATCGGCCAGGATCGCTTCCGGGGTGCCATGGGCGATCAGATGCCCCTGGCTGACGATATAGGCTCGTTCGCAGACTGCCAGCGTTTCGCGTACGTTATGGTCGGTGATCAACACGCCCAGACCGCTGTCACGCAGGTGCTCAATAATCTTTTTAATATCAATGACGGAGATCGGGTCAACACCGGCAAAGGGCTCATCCAGCAGGATAAACTTCGGGTTAGCGGCCAGCGCGCGGGCAATCTCGACGCGGCGGCGTTCACCACCGGAAAGCGCCTGACCCAGGCTGTCGCGCAGGTGCTCAATGTGGAACTCGGCCAGCAGTTCATTCGCGCGGTCGTCGCGCTGCTCGCTGGTCAGGTCATCACGGATCTGCAGGACGGCCATCAGGTTGTCGTAAACGCTCAGACGACGGAAGATGGAGGCTTCCTGAGGCAGGTAGCCAATACCACGACGCGCACGGGCATGCAGTGGCAGAATACTGATGTCTTCATCGTCGATCACGATACGGCCCGCATCACGCGGCACAATCCCAACCACCATGTAGAAGGTGGTGGTTTTACCTGCACCGTTCGGGCCCAGCAGGCCGACGATTTCGCCGGATTTAACTTCCAGGCTGACATCTTCAACCACGCGACGGCCTTTGTAGGCCTTCGCCAGGTTTTCCGCAATTAAGGTTGCCATGTTAGTTAGTTACTCTTTTTCTGACCGTTTGACTGAGTGCCTTTATCCTGCAACTGCGACGGCACTAACACGGTGGTGACGCGTTTGCCGGTGCTGCCAAAGGCCTGCATTTTTTGCTCTTTGACCAGATAGGTGATTTTGTCACCTTTCACGTTGCTGTCGAGCTGTTCCAGATAAGCGTTGCCGGTCAGTTCGACCAGGTCTTTTGCCAGCTCGTAATGCATTTTCTGGGCGTGGCCCTGCACCGGCTTGCCGTTATCCTGCATCTGGTAGAAAGTTGCCGGATTACCATAGGCATCAACAATGGTTTTATTGCTGTCGCCGCCCGGACGGGTCACCACCACTTTATCCGCGGTGATTTTGATTGAACCCTGGGTGACGATAACTTTGCCGGTAAAGGTAGCCACGTTGCCCTGCATATCCAGCGCCTGGTTTTCTGAATCGACGTTAACCGGTTTCTCGGAGTCGCCGGTCAGTGCCAGAGCGGGCAGGCTGGCGGCAAGCAGCAGTGATGCCGTCAGAAGTTTAAGGCTGTTGTTCATTTTGAATTTCATAAGATGTTTTGACCTTTTCAATCAACTCGGCAGTTTTCTTCCGTAAATTCCCACGCATCTTCATACCTGTAGAGTTAAAGCTGCGGCCATAAAGCGTAACCTGATCGTCTGAAGTGACATCCTGAGTGGTCAGGTTAATTTGAGCGTTATCGGTTTTAATCCGCTCAAGCTGAGCGTCTTTGGTCAGGCTGTTCACTTCCACATGACCATAGAGATAAAGCATGCGGTCATTAGTGAGCTTGGCTTTGTCCGCCCGCACCGACCAGGTTGGAATTTTGTTTTCGTCGTAGGTCGTCATCACCGGGTTATCGAACCAGCTCACCGCTTCGGTCTGGAAGTAGGTGACCTTGTCTGACACCAGCTTATAGCTCAGCGCGCCCTCAGGGTTGTACACCACCGTATGAGAATTATCGCTCATATAGGTCGGTTCCGTGTCGTCACTCCGGGTAGCGTTGCTATCGCTGTCGTTTCCGGTCAGGTTCCAGCCGATCAGCACAATGGCGACCAGCGCCAGTATCAGCGTTATCCAGCGTCTTGTTTTGCTCATACTGACTGCCCTTTGGCCTCTTCAAACTTACCTTGCGCGATCAAAATAAGATCGCAAATTTCCCTCACGGCACCGCGTCCACCGGCAATTCGGGTCACGTAGTCCGCACGGGGCAATAAAACAGGGTGTGCATCGGCCACGGTCACACTCAGGCCAACTTCCGCCATGACCGGCCAGTCGATCAGGTCATCACCAATATAGGCAACCTGCCCGGCACGAAGCGATAGTGTATCCAGAAGTTCACGGAAGGCCAAAAGCTTATCTGTCTGTCCCTGGTAAAGATGGGTAATTCCCAGCGTGGCGCAGCGATCTTCCAGCAGTTTGGCTTTACGGCCGGTAATAATCGCCACTTCAATGCCGCTGGTCAGCAGGCAGCGAATGCCATAACCATCGCGCACGTTGAAGGCTTTAAGCTCTTCACCGTTATTTCCCTGGTAAATCACCCCGTCGGACATCACGCCGTCAACGTCACAAATCAACAGCTTAATTTGCTGTGCCTGCGCCATGACCTGCTGGCTGACTGCGCCATAACAGGTCTCAATGGTGGCTACTGGATTGCTCATTATTTTCAGTTCCTGGTTTATACAACGCCTGCGCGCAGCATGTCATGCATGTGAACCACGCCGAGCAGCTGATCGCCATCGGCGACCATTACGCAGGTAATATTTTTATTCTGCATCAGGTTTAACGCATCCACGGCCAGCGTATTCGGGCGCACGCGCACGCCACCTGGCGTCATCACGCTGGCGATACTGGCATGCTGGATATCAATGCCCATATCGAATACGCGGCGTAAATCACCGTCGGTAAAGATGCCTTCGATTTTCATCAAGTCATTGCAGATTACCGTCATTCCCATGTTTTTACGGGTGATTTCCAGTAAGGCATCACGCAGAGAAGCATCACGGCTGACGTGCGGCATCTCGCTGCCGGAGTGCATGATATCATCAACGCGCAGCAGCAGTTTACGGCCCAGCGCCCCGCCAGGGTGAGAGAGCGCAAAATCTTCCTGGGTAAAACCGCGAGCTTTTAGCAGCGCAACGGCCAGGGCATCACCCATCACTAAGGTTGCGGTGGTGCTGGTGGTCGGGGCCAGGCCCAGCGGGCAGGCTTCCTGCGGCACTTTAACACACAGGTGGATATCTGCCGCACGTCCCATTGCGCTGTCAGGGCGGCTGGTGAGGCAGATCAGCGAAACATGCAGGCGTTTTAGCACCGGGATCAGCGCCAGAATTTCGGAGGACTCGCCGGAGTTGGAAATAGCAATCACCACATCGGATGGGCTTACCATACCGAGATCGCCGTGGCTGGCCTCAGCCGGATGAACAAAAAATGCTGACGTACCGGTGCTGGCAAAGGTCGCCGCCATCTTCTTACCGATATGACCGGATTTGCCCATCCCCATCACCACGACTTTGCCACGGCAGCGATAAATCAGCTCGCAGGCCCGGCTAAAGTCGTCGTTAATGTACCGATCGAGCTGTTCCAGCCCTTCACGTTCAATCCGTAAAACCTCTTTCCCGGCCTGTTGAAAGTCAAAGTCGGGATCGGCCGTGATATGCGCCATAATTCTCCAGTCCTTTTACCAGAAGGTCACTGAGGGGAACTGATACAGCATTCCCACCCAGACGATAAATCCGCACAGCAACAACGCGCCTGCCAGCCGACCAATGCGGCGACTGCGCTGCAAACAGATCAGTGTAAACAGGGCACTGACTCCCAGCATCACCCAGTAATCACGGGCGAAAGCGGCGGAGTCGAGTGTGCCTGGGTGAATCAGTGCCGGAATGCCCAGCACAATTGCCATATTATAAATGTTAGAGCCGATAAGGTTGCCGATGGCGATATCATCTTCGCCCTTCAGCGCGCCAGCAATCACCGTTGCCAGCTCCGGCAGGCTGGTGCCGACCGAAATAATTGTCAGGCCTATCACCAGTTCGCTGACGCCGAAATAGTCGGCAATCACCGTGGCGTTGTCGATGACCATGCGTGTCGACATCGGCAGCACAATCAGCGCCACTGCCAGCCACAGAAAGGCGACAGTATTGCCGACGTCATCTCGCGGCAGTTCAGCCAGCTGCTCACGCGTGAGCGAGTCGCTGTTTTCGCGTTCGGCGCGGCGAGCAATCTTGATAATAAACATCAGATAGATAGCGGCAATGGCGATCATCGCCAGACCATCGTTGCGGCTCAGCTCGTTATCAAACAGCATGACGCCGCACAGCAGCGTCACCAGCAGCATCAGCGGCAGCTCACGGCGTACCAGTCTGGAGTGGACGGTGAGCGGGTGCAGCAGCGCGGCGCCGCCAAGGATCAGTAAAATATTGGTAATATTTGACCCCATCGCGGTGCCAACTGCGATATCCATCTGCCCGTGCGTGGCGGCGGAAAAGGAGACAATCAGCTCCGGTAATGAGGTGCCAATGCCCACCACCGTCATGCCTATAATCAAGGGTGGAATCCCCAGTGACCGGCACAATATTGCGGCGCTAAACACCAGACGATCGGCTCCATAAACCAGTAAGACTAAACCGATAATCAATAGTGCTGTAGCTACGAGCATGAAGTGTCCTTTGGATCGGGTATAATCGTTGGTTACCGTTTGCTTTAAAGAGTTAAGGCAAAGAAAATTTAATGGCTGTGATTTTGACGGTCTGCGAGTGAAAAGTAAAACTTATGCCAGCTTTAGCTACGTTATTGCGGTAAGTTTCTGTAAAAGTGTCCGGTCCGATAGGTAATACGTTACCATTGGGGGTAAATTTAACGCCTGAGAATAAGGAATGAGGTAACTATGAGCCAGACGGAGACGAATTTGGTGGATGTGCGGGGCGTGAGTTTTTCCCGTGGCAACCGGCCGATTTTCGATAACATCTCGCTTACGGTGCCCAAAGGGAAGGTCACCGCGATAATGGGACCTTCCGGCATAGGCAAAACCACTTTACTGCGTTTAATCGGCGGGCAGATCCCTCCGGACAGCGGTGAAATCTGGTTTAACGGCGAAAATATTCCCACGCTGTCGCGCTCACGCCTGTATGAGGCGCGTAAAAAAATGAGCATGCTGTTCCAGTCAGGGGCGTTATTCACCGATCTTAGCGTGTTTGACAACGTGGCATGGCCGCTGCGTGAACATACCCAGCTGCCAAAAGCGCTGCTGCATAGCACTGTGATGATGAAGCTGGAAGCGGTGGGCCTGCGCGGCGCCGCCAATCTTAAGCCTTCTGAACTTTCCGGCGGGATGGCGCGCCGTGCGGCACTGGCGCGAGCAATCGCGCTGGAGCCAGATTTGATCATGTTTGACGAACCCTTTGTCGGCCAGGATCCCATCACCATGGGCGTGCTGGTGAAGCTGATCGACGAACTGAACCACTCGCTGGGCGTCACCTGTATCGTGGTATCGCACGATGTGCCTGAGGTGCTGAGCATTGCCGATTACGCTTATATTATCGCGGATCAGAAAGTGATCGCTCAGGGGACAGCCCCTGAACTGCGTGATAACGAAGATGCCCGCGTGCGTCAGTTTATTGACGGCATTGCTGATGGCCCGGTACCTTTCCGTTTCCCGGCAGGGGATTACCTGCAAGATTTAGTCGGCTCAGGGAGTTAACAGACTGATGTTTCTAAGAGCACTGGCGTCATTAGGGCGTCAGGGAATTAATACCTGTGCCTCGTTTGGCCGCGCCGGACTGATGCTGTTCCATGCGCTGTTTGGCATCCCCCGTTTTCGTAAGCACGCTCACCTGCTGGTTAAACAGCTGTACAGCGTCGGCGTGCTTTCACTGCTCATCGTGATCGTATCCGGGCTGTTTATCGGCATGGTGCTTGGCCTGCAGGGCTACCTGGTGCTGAAAACCTACAGCGCGGAAACCAGCCTGGGGATGATGGTCGCGCTGTCGCTGCTGCGCGAGCTGGGGCCGGTGGTGACCGCGCTGCTGTTTGCCGGGCGTGCCGGTTCGGCCCTGACGGCAGAGATTGGCCTGATGAAAGCCACCGAGCAGCTCTCCAGCATGGAGATGATGGCCGTTGACCCACTGCGCCGCATTATATCGCCGCGTTTCTGGGCGGGCTTTATCAGCATGCCGCTGCTGACGCTGATTTTTGTCGCGGTCGGGGTGATGGGTGGCGCGCTGGTGGGCGTGGGCTGGAAAGGGATTGACCCTGGCTTCTTCTGGTCAGCGATGCAGAGTGCGGTCGACCTGCGAACAGATATTATCAACTGCGTGATCAAGAGCGCCGTATTTGCGGTGACTGTGACCTGGATTGCGCTGTTTAACGGCTATGACGCCATCCCGACTTCTGAAGGGATCAGTCGGGCAACGACGCGTACCGTGGTACATGCTTCACTGGCAGTACTCGGTCTGGATTTTGTGCTTACGGCACTGATGTTTGGGAACTGATGCAATGCAAACGAAAAAAAGCGAAATTTGGGTAGGCGCCTTCTTACTTTTAGCGCTGTGCGCGATCATCTTTCTCTGTCTGCGCGTTGCCGACCTGAAATCCCTCGGCAATGAACCGACCTGGAAGCTTTATGCTACTTTTGACAATATTGGTGGCCTGAAAACCGGCTCCCCGGTCAAAGTTGGCGGTGTGGTAGTGGGGCGCGTAACCGATATCACGCTGGACCCGAAAAACTACTCACCGAAAGTCGCTATGGATATTGAAGACAAATATAACAATATCCCTGACACCAGCTCGCTGGCAGTACGGACTTCCGGTCTGTTGGGCGAACAGTATCTGGCGCTGAATATCGGTTTTGATGACCCGGAAATGGGCACCGCAACCCTGAAAGACGGCGGCACCATCCAGGACACCAAGTCAGCGATGGTGCTGGAAGATCTGATAGGCCAGTTCCTCTACAAGAGCGGGAACGGCGACAACAAGAATCCACCTGCCGCGGGCGATGAGGCGGCTCCGGCCGCAGCAGCGCCTGCTGCGGCGAACAATCCATAAGAGGGCAAGTAATGTTTAAACGTTTACTGATGGTCGCGATGCTGGTCATTGCACCCGTAGCGGCGAATGCCGCAGCCGACCAGACCAATCCTTACAAGCTAATGAATGAGGCGGCGCAGAAGACCTTTGACCGCCTGAAAAACGAACAGCCTAAAATCAAGCAGGATCCTAACTATCTGCGGCAGGTCGTGCGTGAAGAGCTGCTGCCGTATGTGCAGGTGAAATATGCGGGGGCGCTGGTACTGGGCCGCTACTACAAAGAAGCCACCCCGGCACAGCGTGAAGCCTATTTTGCGGCTTTCAGCGACTATCTGACCCAGGCATACGGCCAGGCGCTGGCGATGTATAACGGCCAGACTTATCAGATTGCCCCGGAGCAGCCGCTGGGTGATGCAAACATTATCGCTATCCGCGTCACCATCATCGACCCGAACGGCCGACCACCGGTGCGCCTGGACTTCCAGTGGCGTAAAAACAGCGTCAGCGGAAACTGGCAGGCGTTTGATATGATCGCTGAAGGCGTGAGTATGATTAGCACCAAGCAGAATGAGTGGAGCGGCGTGCTGCGTCAGCAGGGCATCGACGGCCTGACCGCGCGCCTGAAGTCGGCAGCAAATGAGCCTATCACGCTGGACAAGAAGCAGTAATGGACGGGCAACTGCGCTGGCAGGTCGAGGACGACCGGCTAACTCTTGCCGGCGAGCTGGAACGTGAAACGCTGCTGCCGCTTTGGCAGCAGCGTGCTGAGGTGATGGGCCGGGTTGAGATTATCGACGTTGCGGGCCTGCAGCGCGTGGACTCCGGTGGCCTGGCCCTGCTGGTCCATCTGCGGCAGATCGTGCTAGCGCGTGGCAAAGCGCCGCGTTTCGCCGGTATCACGGATAAACTGCGTTCGCTGATCACCCTCTACAACCTGCAGAAAATTATTGCCGAAGGCGAGTAAGACACTGGGCGCGTTAGTCCGGCAGCAGTAGCCGTGGAACGCGTTGAGTTTACTCGTTTTTACCCAAGGGAGCGCATTGTCGCTCCCTTCTTCGTTACGCGCCGGGAGTGTTATCTGTTCTCATTTAGGCTTTTTCTCAAAGCGCAGGCATTTTTTGCTTGTTTAAGAGTCGGGCAGATTCCACTAAGATGTGTGCCTGTTTATTATCAAGTGAATTTAAGAGCATCATGGAAACCAGTGAAATTCAATCCGTGCTGATGAGCGCGCTACCGCTGCAGGAAGTCCACGTAACCGGAGATGGCAGCCATTTCCAGGTGATTGCCGTGGGTGAACTGTTTGGTGAACTGAGCCGCGTTAAGAAACAGCAGACTGTCTATGCTCCGCTGATGGAGTACATCGCGGATAACCGCATGCATGCGGTTTCCATCAAGACTTATACCCCTGAAGAGTGGGCGCGTGACCGTAAGTTAAACGGTTTTTAAGCTGCCAGAGTTTGCCACGCGTAACGTGGTGAGGCGCTGGCGGCAGATTTTTAGCTGACAACAGAGAGCAGTTGCAATGGATAAATTTCGTGTACAGGGTCCGACCCGTCTGAGTGGTGAAGTCACTATTTCCGGGGCCAAAAACGCCGCATTGCCGATCCTGTTCGCTGCTTTGCTGGCTGAAGAGCCGGTAGAGATTCAGAATGTCCCGAAGCTGAAGGACATCGATACCACCATGAAGCTGCTCAGCCAGCTGGGTATGAAAGCAGAACGTAATGGTTCCGTGCATCTGGATGCCAGTGAGGTCAACATTTACTGTGCGCCTTACGATCTGGTGAAAACCATGCGCGCTTCTATCTGGGCGCTTGGTCCGCTGGTGGCGCGTTTTGGCCAGGGGCAGGTTTCACTGCCCGGCGGCTGCGCTATCGGTGCGCGCCCGGTTGACCTGCATATCACCGGTCTGGAGCAGCTTGGCGCCACGATTAAGCTGGAAGAGGGCTACGTGAAAGCCTCGGTTGATGGCCGCCTGAAAGGCGCACATATCGTGATGGATAAGGTCAGCGTTGGCGCAACCGTAACCATTATGAGTGCGGCCACGCTGGCCACCGGCACCACCGTGATTGAGAATGCGGCCCGCGAGCCGGAAATCGTTGATACCGCTAACTTCCTGAACACGCTGGGGGCGAAAATCACCGGCGCAGGCAGCGACCGAATCACTATTGAAGGCGTGCAGCGCCTGGGCGGCGGCGTGTACCGCGTACTGCCTGACCGTATTGAAACCGGCACCTTCCTGGTCGCTGCGGCGATCTCCGGCGGTAAAGTGGTGTGCCGTGCGGCACAGCCTGACACTCTGGATGCCGTACTGGCTAAGCTGCGTGAAGCGGGTGCCGATATCGAAACCGGTGAAGACTGGATCAGCCTGGATATGCACGGTAAGCGTCCTAAGGCCGTCAATCTGCGCACCGCGCCGCATCCGGGCTTCCCAACCGATATGCAGGCCCAGTTCAGCCTGCTGAACCTGGTAGCGGAAGGGACCGGTGTAATTACCGAAACCATCTTCGAGAACCGCTTTATGCACGTGCCAGAGCTGGTACGCATGGGCGCACACGGCGAGATCGAAAGCAACACGCTGATCTGCCACGGGGTGGAAAAACTGTCCGGTGCACAGGTTATGGCTACCGATCTGCGTGCTTCCGCCAGCCTGGTTCTGGCTGGCTGTATCGCAGAAGGCACCACCATTGTGGACCGTATTTACCACATCGATCGTGGTTACGAGCACATTGAAGACAAGCTGGCCGCTCTTGGGGCGAATATCCAGCGCGTAAGCGGCAGCAGCGAAGAGTAATCTTTGCGCGCAGCAAGAAACAGGGTCGGTAGATAATACCGGCCCTTTTTTTTACTTGCGGATGCGCTGCTTGCGATCGAGCAGCCGGTGGGTGTGCGGATCATAGTAGCGGCTCGGCCAAATCTCCGATGGATGAATATTTAGCGCATCAGCAATCAACCATTCACCTTTCGGCCACGGGCGGCACAGGGTGTTGGCGAGTGTCGATGAGCTTAAGCCAGCCTGTCGGGATTGTGCGGCTAGCGTGGTGCCTTTTTTACGCAGCGCGGCAATAATATCGGCGGGGTGCCAGTCTTGCTGATTGTGTCTCACGTGCTTACCCTCCTTGGGCACTTTTGGATATAACAGGTGCTTTATAGCAAATAATTTCCATTTATTTCCAGTAAAATGAGCGACTAAAACATTTTTTGCGTAGTGCTACGCAAAAGTACAGGTAATGGCGTGAGGTTGTTGCATAAAGATGAGAAGGCGGGCAGAGCTGCCGGGCTAAATAGCCGGATCGTGGAGAGAAAAAAAGCGCGGCAGGCCGCGCTCTTAAAGCAGAATCGAGATTAGAATTCGCGCTGTACTGACATATGTGCCAGCGCTTCCAGCGCGCTACGCCACGGTGATTCCGGCAATACATTCAGCGCAGCGATCGCCTTATCGGCTTCTTTCTCTGCGGCGTCGCGGGTCCATTCCAGGGAACCACATTCACGCATGGTTTCCAGAACGGGTTCCAGTAAATGACGGCCGTTACCCTCTTCAATCGCCGAGCGAATCATCGCAGCCTGCTCCGGGCTGCCGTTACGCATCGCGTGCAGCAGCGGCAGCGTTGGTTTGCCTTCGCTCAGGTCATCACCGACGTTTTTCCCCAGAGTTTTGCCATCGGCACTGTAATCGAGAAGATCGTCGATCAGCTGGAAAGCGGTGCCGATATAGCGGCCATAATCCTGCAGCGCCTGCTCCTGTGCTGCTGTGGCACCGGCGAGGATTGCCGAAGATTGCGCCGCCGCTTCGAACAGGCGTGCGGTTTTGCTGTAGATCACCCGCATGTAGCTCTCTTCGGTGATATCCGGGTCGTTACAGTTCATCAGCTGTAACACTTCCCCTTCCGCAATCACGTTCACCGCTTCCGACATCAGCGCCAGCACCTTCAGTGAACCCAGGCTGGTCATCATCTGGAAAGCGCGGGTATAGATGAAGTCGCCGACCAGCACGCTGGCGGCATTGCCAAATGCCGCATTGGCGGTGGCTTTGCCGCGCCGCATATCGGATTCGTCGACGACGTCGTCGTGCAGCAGCGTCGCGGTGTGAATAAATTCGATCAAAGCTGCCACGGTAATATGCTGCTTACCGGAGTAATCATTCACCGCGCGTGCAGCCAGCACGGCGATCATTGGGCGGATGCGTTTCCCTCCGCCGCTGATAATGTAGTAGCCCAGCTGGTTGATAAGGGATACATCGGAGTTCAGCTGGTCGAGTATTGTCGCATTGACGTCCGCCATATCTTGCGCGGTGAGTTCGTTTATCTGTTCTAAGTTCATCAGTCTTTTCAGCTATCGCTCAGTTCGCTGCTATGATAAGCGCCTTAACCCGTGCCTGTGGCATGAAATGTATGACAGATTGTACTGCAAAAACGCGGCGGTGAAACGTCTCCATTCATGTTGCGTTTTTTTTCTGCAATACAGCGCAACAGGCACTTGTCTTTAGTGAGGAAGTTGCGTAGAATTCGCGCCCTATTGTGAATATTTATAGCGCAGCCCGAAATCAAAGAAGGCAAGCGCGAGAGCGGAGTTTATATGTACGCGGTTTTCCAAAGTGGTGGTAAACAACACCGAGTAAGCGAAGGTCAGACCGTTCGCCTGGAAAAGCTGGACATCGCAACCGGCGAAGTTGTTGAATTCGACCAGGTTCTGATGATTGCTAACGGCGAAGACGTTCAGATCGGCGCACCATTAGTTTCTGGTGGCCTGGTCAAAGCGGAAATCGTTGCTCACGGTCGTGGCGACAAAATCAAGATTGTTAAGTTCCGTCGTCGTAAACATTACCGTAAGCAGCAGGGTCACCGTCAGTGGTTCACTGATGTGAAGATCACTGGCATCAGCGCTTAATAGGAGATCTGACAAATGGCACACAAGAAAGCTGGTGGTTCGACTCGTAACGGTCGTGACTCCAACGCAAAACGCCTGGGCGTAAAACGTTTCGGCGGCGAAACTGTTCTGGCTGGTAGCATCATCGTTCGTCAGCGTGGCACCAAATTCCACGCGGGCACCAACGTTGGCTGCGGCCGTGACCACACTCTGTTTGCAACTGCAGACGGCCAGGTCAAATTCGAAGTTAAAGGCCCGAACAACCGTAAATACATCAGCATCGTTGCTGAGTAATTAGGTTTTCGTGCCGCAGAGTGGCAAATGCCGCTCTATGCGACGACGAAAAGAAAAGCCCCGCACTAGACTGCGGGGCTTTTTACATTCTGCCAGGGAACACCGATGTCAGTCAGTAAGCAGCAGGCAGGGATAGGGACCGCTCTCGCGCTGGTCACTGCAATGAGCTGGGGCTCGTTGCCTATTGCGATGAAACAGGTGCTGGTGGTGATGGATCCCGCCACGGTGGTGTTCTACCGTTTTCTCCTTGCAGCAGCAGGCCTGGGCGCAATTTTAGCGCTGAAACGCCAACTGCCGCCGCGTGACTTCTTTCGTCACCCGCGCTGGCTGGTCTGGGTGTTAATTGCCACCGCGGGTCTGGTGGGCAACTTCGTGCTGTTTGGTTCTTCGTTGCAGTATCTCAGCCCTACCGCCTCCCAGGTGATTGCCCAACTGGCACCGCCGGGCATGATGCTCGCCAGCGTATTCATCCTGAAAGAGAGGATGCGTGGCAGCCAGATCGTCGGTGGGGTGATGCTGTTATGCGGACTGGTAATGTTCTTTAACACCAGCCTGATTGAGATCTTCACGCGCCTGACGGATTACACCTGGGGTGTGATCCTCGGTGTCAGCGCGGCCATGGTGTGGGTAGTGTACGGCGTGACGCAGAAAATTTTGCTGCGCCGTCTGGGCTCGCAACAAATCCTGTTTTTGCTGTACACTTTATGTGCAGTGGCGCTGTTACCGATGGCTCGGTTGGAGCTGTTGTGGCAGCTGGACGGCTGGCAGTTAGGCTGTCTGTTATTTTGCGCGCTCAATACCCTGGTGGGTTATGGCGCGCTGGCGGAAGCCTATGCACGCTGGCAGGCGGCACAGGTCAGCGCAATCGTGACGCTGACGCCCTTATTTACCCTGCTGTTTTCAGAATTTTTATCGCTTGGCTGGCCCGACTTTTTTGCCATTCCGCAACTCAATACCTTAGGGTTTGTTGGAGCAATCGTCGTGGTGTCAGGCGCCATGTTTTCCGCAATTGGTCATCGCTTATGGCCACGGCGGAGCAATCCCGACCCGCTGCCAGCAGGCAGTGAGCCCGGGCGAATGAGTGACGGAGAAGTAAAATGAAGTTTGTTGATGAAGCGACGATTCTGGTAGTAGCGGGCGACGGCGGCAATGGCTGCGTCAGCTTCCGTCGTGAGAAATATATTCCGCGTGGTGGTCCAGACGGGGGTGATGGTGGTGACGGCGGCGATGTCTATATGCAGGCTGATGAAAACCTCAACACCCTGATTGACTACCGTTTTGAGAAATCCTTCCGTGCCGAGCGCGGGCAGAACGGCCAGAGCCGTGACTGTACCGGTAAACGCGGCAACGATATCCTGATCAAAGTGCCGGTCGGCACGCGTATTATCGACCAGGGTACCGGTGAAACGCTGGGTGATATGACTCACCATCAGCAGCAGATGATGGTAGCGAAGGGCGGCTGGCACGGTCTGGGTAACACCCGCTTCAAATCCTCCGTAAACCGTACGCCACGTCAGAAAACAATGGGCACCCCGGGCGAAAAGCGCGACCTGCAGCTGGAGCTGATGCTGCTGGCCGACGTCGGTATGCTGGGCCTGCCAAACGCCGGTAAATCGACCTTTATTCGCGCGGTTTCTGCCGCGAAGCCAAAAGTGGCCGATTACCCGTTTACCACCCTGGTGCCAAGCCTCGGCGTGGTGCGCATGGACAGCGAGCAGAGCTTCGTGGTGGCCGATATTCCAGGGCTGATCGAAGGCGCATCGGATGGTGCTGGCCTGGGTATTCGCTTCCTGAAGCACCTCGAGCGCTGCCGCGTTCTGCTGCACACTATCGATCTGGCGCCGATTGACGAAAGCGACCCGGTTGAGAATGCGCGCATCATCCTCGGCGAGCTGGAAAAATACAGCGACAAGCTGTTCAATAAGCCACGCTGGCTGGTGTTCAACAAAGTTGACCTGCTGGATGAGGAAGAGGCGCAGGCGCGTGCTAAAGCGATTGCAGACGCGCTGGGCTGGACCGAGAAGTATTACCTGATCTCCGCGGCGAACCGCGTGGGCGTCAATGCGCTGTGCTGGGACCTGATGTCCTTTATCAACGCCAACCCGAAAGAAGCAGAACTGGAAGCGAAGCAGCCAGAGAAAGTGGAATTCATGTGGGATGACTACCATCGTCAGCAGCTGGAAGATGCACAGCCAGAAGTTGAAGAAGACGATGACTGGGATGACGACTGGGACGAAGACGACGAAGAAGGTGTCGAAACGGTCTATCAGCGTTAATCCACGCTAAAAAAAACGGGACGCCACTGGCGTCCCGTTTTACAGGGTGCTAACCGATAATCGCGGTGGTCAGGCGAGAGATGCAGCACAGCCGATCCCGTGGGTCATATATCTCAATTTGCCACACCTGATTCAGTCCGCCGAGGTGCAGGGCGCGACAGACACCGCGCACCGATCCGCTGTACAGGGCGCGCAGATGCGTGGCGTTAATATCAATGCCCACCACATTCTGGCCCGGCAGCGAGCAGAGCCAGCCCGCCATTGACCCCAGCGACTCTGCCAGCGCCACCGATGCGCCGCCGTGCAGCAGGCCAAAAGGCTGCCGGGTACGATTATCCATCGGCATGACAGCTTCCAGCCAGTCTGCTTCCAGCCGGGTAAACACCATCCCTAAGTGGGCAATCAGCGTATCCTGCGCCATCCCGTTTAGCTCGGCCAGAGTGCTTTGCCGTTTCCACAACCGCTGTACGTCAGGCACCGAGGGTCGCCCCACCGTCGATGACGATATCCTGCAGCACGACATGGCTGGCGCTGTCGGAAGCCAGGAACAGCACCGCGTTAGCGATCTCTTCCGGCTGTGCAATCTTTTGTAACGGAATACCCAGCTTGTACTGCTCCGGATAGCCGGCAATCATCTGCTGCTCATCCTCCGGCCTGCTCCACAGGCTGCGCTGCATGGCGGTGTCGGTAGAGCCCGGCGAGACAATATTACAGCGTACGCCATACGGTGCCATCTCCAGCCCCACCGTCAGGCACAGGCTGCGCAGGGCGGCCTTTGAGGCGCCATAAGCGGACATGCCGATGCGCGGGGCATGGGCGGCGTTGGAAGCGACCGTGACAATGGCCCCGGCGCGCTGCTGGCGGAACAGCGGCAGCGTCTGCTGGAAAAGATTGAACGCTCCCCCGGCGTTAACCGCCATGCAGGCCTGCCAGTCTTCTACCGCCAGTTCGTCGGTGGCCCCGGTGCGCAGGATGCCGGCAGCGTTCACCAGCACGTCCAGACGCTGAGTATCTGACAGCAGGCGCTGGCAGACGCGTTTTACCTGGTCGGCGTTAGCGATATCTACGATAGCGCGCTGAAACGGGTAATGACTCTGGGAAAACTGCTTATCAAAGCCCACTACCGTGGCCCCTGCGGCGACAAACGCCAGCGCGCTATGATAGCCAATTCCCTGACCGGCACCGGTCACCCACACCTGTTTTCCACTAAAGTCAAAGCGGCAGGACATCAGGCAGGCTCCCTCGACAGCAGTGACCACCAACCATCAATGCTGGGATCCTTCGCCAGCGCAACGAAATCGATATCGCTGTGCACCTGGCGCCAGCGGGCGGCCAGCGCCATCATGCGCACGGAATCGAGGCCATAGTCGATGAGGTTTTCGCCATCATCCAGATCTTGCGAATCCTCGTCGAGCAGCGGCAGCACCACCGCGCGCAGCTGTGCTTTGCTCTGCGGGACCGGCAGCAGAGTCTCGGTCATGACCACGCGGCCACTGCGGCCTGCCGTGTAGGTGAGGGACATCATATGCTCTTCGCGGCTGAAGTCCGCCAGCGCATCGGCAACCATAAACGGCTTAATATTGCGCATAAACGCGTCGGTAGCGGTGGTCAGGCAACCGATATGGGCATACACGCCGCAGATGATGAGCTGGTCGCGTCCGGTCTCGTTAAGGATCGACTCCAGCGGCGAACGGTGGAAAGCGCTGTAGCGCCACTTCACCAACACCTGGTCATGTTCATCCGGGGCCAGTGCGGCCACGACTCTCTGCTGGTCAGGATGCCTGTTCAGGCCCGGTCCCCACATATCATTCAGCAGGGCACGATCTTCGTCGCTCTGCTGGTTCGGCTGCGCGGTGTAGAAAACCGGAATGCCCTGTGATTTGCAGTAATGACGCAGCTGGGCAATATTCGCCACCACTTGCTGCACCAGCGGGCTATCTTCACCCCAGAAGTTGAGGAAATATTCCTGCATATCGTGGATTAATAACGCCGCGCGCGCCGGTTCAAACGCCCAGTTCACTTTATTGGTCGGCAGCTCGGCTGCGGTTGGCAGCGCGTAAGATTCGAGTTTTGGAATAGCCATGTTATCTCCTGAAAGTTATCCGTTTTGCCGGTCGGCGAGCTGCTGGCGCAGGCGTTTTTTATCCACTTTGCCAACCGGCGTCAGCGGCAGCGAGTCAACGCACTCGATGCGGTCCGGCAGTTTGAATTCCGCCACGCCCAGTTCACGCAGGTGACGGCGCAGTACCACCGGCTTCAGCACGCTGCGGGCAACGATAAACGCGCAGCTCTTTTCGCCCATCAGGCTGTCCTCCATCGACACCAGCGCGGCGTGGATCACCTCCGGGTGGCGATGCAGCAGGTTTTCAATCTCTTCGGCGGCGATCTTTTCCCCACCGCGGTTGATCTGATCTTTCTCACGCCCCTGCACGGTGATATAGCCATCTTCGGCGATGGCGATCAGGTCGCCTGAGCAGTAAAAGCCCTGCGCATCAAAGCTGGCGGCATTGTGCTCCGGGCTGTTGAAGTAGCCGCGGAAGGTGTAAGGGCCACGCGTCATCAGACGCCCGGTCTGGCCGGCTGGCAGCGGATTACCCTCTGCATCCGCCACCCACACTTCATCATCTGCCGAGATTGGGCAGCCCTGAGTGGTGAGGATATGCTGCTGGTCGTCGTCCAGACGGGTGTAATTGACCAGCCCTTCGGCCATGCCAAATACCTGCTGCAGCTGGCAGCCAATTTCTGTCTGGATACGTGCCGCCAGCGACTCGCTGAGTTTGGCGCCCCCCACCTGCAGCAGCTGAAGCGAGGCCAGAGCACGGTTGCTGCCCCATTCGGCTATCGCCTGTAACCACAGGCTGACGGCCGGGGGCACCAGTGCGGCGACGTTAACCTGATGTTTTTCAATCAGCGGGAAGCAGAGATTGGCGCTGGGATCGTTGGCCAGTACCACGCAGCCTGCGCCATAAAAGACCCCAAGGGAGCCCGGGGAGCTCATGGCGTAGTTGTGGGCGGAGGGCAGGGCATTGAGGTAAATCGTCGCCTGATTGAAGCGGCAAATCTCCACGCTGGCACGAATGCTGTAGTAGTAATCGTTGTGGGTGCGCGGAATGAGCTTTGGCGTGCCGGTGCTGCCGCCGGAAAGCTGGAAGAAGGCGACTTCATCCGCCGCTGACGGGCTGGCGCAGAAATCCCCGGCGGCTTCATCAATCAATCCGGCCAGCGACAGCGCCGTGCTGTGATCATTGTGCAGAGCCACCACGCGCAGCGCCGGCATCGCCTGGCGCAGCTGATTAAGGTAGTCATCGTTAGCAAACAGCGCGTGCTGGCGGTCGGCAATCAGCAGCGCGGGCTGGATTTGCAGCGCGTAGGCATTCAGTTCGCTGCGCTGATGGCTGAACAGCGCGTTAACCGGGGCGACGCCCAGCTTCATCAGGGCAAAAAAAGTGACGTAAAATTCGGCGATGTTACCCAGCTGCACCAGCGCCGTGTCGCCCATTTTCAGGCCGCGACGCTGCAGTGCGGCAGCAAGACGGTCGGACTGCTGCGCCAGTTGAGCGTAGCTGTAGCGGTGTTCCCCGTCGATGACGGCGATGGCGCTGTTGTTTTGCTGACGCTGTAAAATATCGGTCAGCGGCAGATCCAGCCAGTAGCCTTGCTGACGATAGCGGGCGGCCAGATCGTCCGGCCAGCGGGTATAAGGGATAGTCATTGTGCTGCTTCTCAGTTAAGGCCAAAGGCACGGAGCATGGTGTTAAGTTTGACGCCGGTTTCACGCCATTCAGATTCCGGGCTGGAGGCCGGGACAATCCCGGCACCGGCAAACAGCCGCACGCGGTTGCCGTTGACTTTGCCGCAGCGGATGGTTACCACCCACTCACCGTTACCCTGCGCATCGCACCAGCCGACAATGCCGCCAAACAGCCCGCGGTTGAACGGTTCCAGCTCGGCAATCAGCTGCTGGGCGAGCGCGTGCGGAAAGCCGCTCAGGGCGGGGGTCGGATGCAGCAGGCAGGCCAGCGACAGGGCGCTATCAGCCTTATCACTCACTTCCCCTTCGATGGCGGTGCCGAGATGCCACAGCGTCGAGGTGGCGAGCAGTTCCGGCGTTTCAGGCAGCGTCAGCTGCGCGCTGCGGGGTTGCAGCACGTCGCGCATGGCGTCGGTTACCAGCTTGTGCTCGTAGCGGTCTTTGCTGGAGTTCATTAACTGCTGCCCGGCTGCACGGTCGCGGGCGTCATCTTTTTCGCGCCGTGCCGAACCGGCCAGCGGATGGGTAAAGAAACGATCGCCCTGTTTGCGCAGCAGCAGTTCCGGGCTGGCACCCAGCAGGGACCCGCCTTCCGCTAACGGTACGTGGAAGTTATAGCTGCCCGGGTTCTGCGCGATCACCCGCGTCATCAGGCTGGCAATATCTATCGGTTGTGCAGTGGCGATCTCCATCAGGCGGGACAGGACGACTTTATCCAGCTGCTGCGCTGAGGTGGCGTCCACGGCGCGGCTGACCATCTGCATAAACTCATCCTGCTCCGGCAGCGCGGTGCGGCGAATCACCTCCGGCAGCGCAGCCTGGCTGGTCGCCATCTGCTGGCGCCAGGCTCTGCTGTCGAAATACTGGCTGGACTCAGGGATAAACAGCGCAGAGGGCTGGCTGGCGTCGAAGGGGATGGCACCGACCAGTATTGGGTTGGCAATCCCCTGGCGCTTCGCCTCGGCGAAACGCTGGTGGATCTCCTGTTGAAACTCTCCGTGCAAAGACTCTCCGCCCAGGGCAGGGGTGCTGATAGTCGTGAAGCATCCCTGTGCTGCCAGGCTACGCCAGGGGGACATGAAGAAGAAGCCGCTGGCGGCGGCTTTTGTCGCGAACTGCAGCGTGCTTTCTGACGTTAACGATTCCATCGGGCATCCTTTGATAAATGATAAACGTAGTAAGAACTATTATCATTTGCTTTCAGGTGCAGTAAATTACGTCGAATAGGGCATAGTGTCAATAAAGGTAAATTAATTTAATTAGCGTAAAGGGAGGCTTACATTCAGCGCCAATTCCTTGCCGTTAGCGGTGTTATCGCCAGGTAAGGGGGCGCCATAGGTAAGCGCCGCTGGGGGAAGGCGGGGGAGAGCTGTGATTAACCGAGTTGGTAAGGTAGCCAGCAGGTGGCGATCAATCCCTGGCGGTCTGTGCGGTTGGCCAGGTCAAAATTGCCGTGGTGAATCTGGATAATGCGCTGGACGATATTCAGCCCGAGGCCGCTGCCACCGTAGCGCTGGTCCATTCGGCGGAAGGCTTTTACCACTTCGCGCACTGCGCTTTCTTCGATGCCGGGGCCTTCATCGCAGACGGTGATTTCACTGCCATCACTGCTGGCAGTGATATTCAGTGTGACGGTGCTGTGCTGTGGGCTGTAGCGTGAGGCATTTTCCAACAGGTTGCGCAGCATCAAACGCAGCAATACCGCGTCGCCTTGAGCCGTCAGCATCAGATCACCGCTGACGATCAGCTGCTGCTGACGCAGGGCCAGCAGTTCATCAATCTCTTCGCGCAAGGGTTCAACGATCTCCTGCCACGATACCGTCTGATAATGCCCGCTGGCCAGCGCGTGGCCTGCACGCGACAGCATCAATAGCTGTTCGATAACGTGCATCAGCTGATCGATGCGCTCAACCAGCATTGGCCCTTTTTTTACCCCTTCCTGCTCCAGCAGTTCCAGATGCAGACGCAGGCCTGCCAGCGGGGTGCGCAGTTCATGCGCCGCGTCGGCGGTGAATAATCTCTCCTGCTGCAGCTGATGATCCAGGCGGCCCAGCAGCTGGTTTAGCGCGCCGGTAACCGCGACAATTTCATCCATGTCAGAATGCAGCGGCAGCGGGGTGAGATTATCGGCAGAGCGGGCGGTGAGGCTTTTTTGCAGCGAACGCAGCGGGCGGATGATCCAGCTGATGGCCCAGAATGAGAGCAGCAGCGTGAAGCACACCATCACTAAAGAGGGGAGCAGCAGTGAGGCAATCGCCTCACGGATCTCATTTTCGACGTGCTCATTGCGGGAATGGGCGGAGAGCGTTTCGTTGACCAGAAAGCTGATCTGCTCACGGCTCTCATGCCACAGCCATAACGCGCTCATCAGCTGGCAGCTGAGCAGGATCAGCGCCAGCATGATCAGCAAACGCCGCCGCATACTGTTCATTCACGCTCTTCCAGGCGATAACCGACGCCGCGTACCGTTTTGATCCGATCCTTACCCAGCTTGCGGCGCAGATTGTGAATGTGAACCTCAAGGGTGTTGGAGCCGGTATCATCCTGCCAGCTGTAGAGATCCTGCTGTAAGGTTTCGCGATGTACGGTCTGACCGATGCGCATTAATAGCCGGGTCAGCAGGGCAAACTCTTTCGGGGTGACTTCGACCGGCTTGCCCTCAACCCCCACCTGCTGCGAGGAGAGATTGAGCGCAATGTCACCATGCTGCAGCAGGTTATCGCTCTTACCCTGGTAGCGGCGGATCAGTGCACGGGCGCGCGCTTTCAGCTCTACCAGCGCAAACGGCTTGATCAGGTAGTCATCTGCACCGGCATCCAGCCCCTCCACGCGATCTTCTAACGCATCGCGTGCGGTGAGGATCAGCACCGGCAGGTCAACCTGCTCTTTGCGCCACTGGCGCAGCAGGTCGGCTCCGTCCCGGTCCGGCAGGCCAAGGTCGAGCACGATTAAACTGTACTGAGCGTTTTGCAGCAAGGCCACCGCTTCGCGGGCGTTGGCGGCACAGTCAACCGCATATCCTTCACCGGTCAGGGCGAGGGATAATCCTTCCTGCAGCAGCACATCATCTTCAACGATCAGTATTTTCATCGGCTCAGTTGTTCTGATAAACGTCTTTATACAGACGGCTTTCGAAGCGCACCAGTGGGATACGGCGCTGACGCTGATCCTCAGGTGGTACGGCGTAACCAGACAGATACTGGACAAAAGCCACGCGCTGTCCGCTGGCGGTGGTCATAAAGCCGGCCAGGTTGTAAACACCCTGCAACGAACCCGTTTTGGCGGACACTTTGCCATCCACGCCGGCTTCATGAAGACCGCCGCGATAGCGTAAGGTTCCGTCATAACCCGCCAGCGGCAGCATAGAAATATAGTTTAGCTGCTGATCGTTCTGCGCAATGTACTGCAGCACCTGCATCATTGTCGCAGGGGAAATCAGGTCGTGGCGCGACAGGCCGGAACCGTCGACCTGAATGCTGTTACCGAGATCGATATTGGCTTTCTGACGCAGGATCTGACGCACGGCATCCGAGCCTGCTCGCCATGTGCCCGGCACGCCGAAGCGCTCATGACCGATGGTGCGGAACACCGTATCGGCGATCATATTGTCGGATTTTTTCAGCATGATCTTCAGCAGATCGTGCAGCGGAGCCGACTGCGTCGCGGCCAGTACGGTACCGGGTTGCGTCACCTGCGTCTGGCGCACCAGATGCCCGGTATAGTCGATACCGGCGCTCTGAAGTTCGGATTTGAGGATAGCACCCGCATAGCTGGCTCCATCCTGTATCGCGAACGCCAGCGGCAGCGGCTCACTGCGCTGCGTCAGGCAGCCGGTGAGCGTAAAGCGGTTCAGCTCACCGGGGACCACGTCCAGCTCGCAATACTGCGCATCCGGTGACCCTTTTGCCAGAGTGCGCACTTCGCTGAACATATTGACCGGATACCAGGAGGCGACGCGTATAAAGGCTTTTTCTCCCGGATTCGGCGCGCTGTAAAGCGACACCGAGAAGCAGTTACGGTCAACGATAGCGGCGCCAGGCGGAGCACTAAAGCACTGGGTCATATCATTCCACGGCCAGCCGGGGGCTTTGTCGTGGCTGGCGAACACCGAGGTGTCGATCACCAGGTTGCCGTCAATATGCTGCACGCCCTGTTTCTTCAGTGCCGCCACCATATTGCGCAGGTCCTGACGCGTCAGCGTCGGGTCACCGCCGAAGCGTGCGACCAGATCGCCACGCAGCGTATCGCCGCTCAGGCTGCCTTTACTTTCGAGCTGGGTGTGAAAACGGTAATCAGGACCAAGCTGTAACAGTGCCGCCAGCGCGGTAATCACTTTCATGGTACTGGCCGGCAGCGCCATCTGCTGGCTGTGATAATCAATCGAGGGCGACGCAGCGCCAATTTTCTGCACAATCAGCGCCAGGTTCGCGCCGTCGGGTAAGTATTGGGTGTAGTCTTCGACGGGGGCTGCCTGCGCTTGCAGCATAAATGCGCAGCTAATGCCGGTGACAATTCGTGAAAATCGCATAATCTCGCGGTAACTGACAGGTGATGCTGTCATACTACGGTGCATCGTGGTGGAAAGTAAACGATGACCCTTGAGGAACTCTGGGGTAAAATACGTATCAAATTGCAAAATAAGCCAGACCCTGGAAACTGCTCCGGGTCAGGCTTCTTTCGTTTTAAATCAGTAATAAGCGCCGCGGGACGCCTTTCCTGCATGCCACCCGTCAGGACGACGACACATTGAACAGGACAGATTTTACGAGGTATTGAGATGAATCAGATTCCGATGACGTTAAAGGGCGCGGAAAAATTGCGCGAAGAGCTGGAAGAGCTGAAAACCGTAAAACGCCCAAGAATTATTGCCTCAATTGCGGATGCAAGGGAACACGGCGACTTAAAAGAAAATGCGGAATACCATGCTGCCCGTGAGGAGCAGGGGTTCTGTGAAGGCCGTATTCAGGAAATCGAAGCCAAGCTTTCCAATGCTCAGGTGATCGATGTCACAAAAATGGCCGGCAATGCGAACGGCCGCGTGATTTTTGGCACCACCGTTACCGTGCTGAATGTCGAAACGGACGAAGAGTCGACCTACCGCATTGTGGGCGATGATGAAGCCGATTTTAAAAAGAACCTGATTTCAGTGAACTCACCGATGGCGCGCGGTTTGATTGGTAAAGTCGTTGATGACGTTACCATTGTCAAAACCCCCGGCGGCGATGTCGAATACGAAATCCTGAAAGTAGAGTATCTTTAATTATTCTCTGAAGGTTTTGTAAAGATAAGAAAAAGGCCGCATCGCGGCCTTTTATCAGAATCAGGAGCATGGCACTTTCTCCAGACCTGAGCTTAGTATGGACGGGCCGTGACGAAAAACGGCCGACTCCTCAGCGCGGAATGGAGATCTTGCGTTCCTTCGTTGGACGGTACAGCACCAGCGTCTTGCCGATGACCTGCACGTTAACTGCACGTGTTTCGCGCACGATAGCTTCCACTACCAGGGCTTTCGTCTCACGATCTTCTGTGGCGATTTTCACCTTGATAAGTTCATGGTGCTCAAGTGCTTGTTCGATCTCGGCCAGCACCCCTTCGGTCAAACCATTGTTGCCCAGCATGACAACGGGCTTCAGAGGATGGGCCAGGCCTTTCAGGTGCTGTTTTTGTTTGGTACTCAGATTCATCGTATTTTTTACTTACATTGGGATTGAAAACGGGTCATTCTACCGCCATCTCTGGTGTATCACCAAATCGGCAGAGCTGATTTGCGCGGTTTATTTATCGCGAACAACGAATCATAGTTGGAAATTGTATGACTGGTAAAAAGCGTTCGGCCAGTTCCAGCCGCTGGCTACAGGAACACTTTAGCGATAAATATGTGCTTCAGGCACAGAAAAAAGGGTTGCGCTCGCGCGCCTGGTTTAAACTTGATGAAATACAGCAAGGCGACAAGCTCTTCAAACCTGGTATGACCGTGGTTGACCTCGGCGCGGCGCCAGGCGGCTGGTCGCAATATGTGGTAACGCAGATTGGGTCAAAGGGTCGCGTCATCGCCTGTGATATCCTGCCAATGGATCCCATCGTTGGTGTCGATTTCCTTCAGGGCGATTTTCGTGATGAACTGGTATTGAAAGCCCTGCTGGATCGCGTAGGGGATACCAAAGTTCAGGTTGTGATGTCAGATATGGCACCAAACATGACGGGTACCCCTGCAGTTGATATTCCCCGCTCGATGTATTTATGTGAGCTGGCGTTAGAGATGTGCCGTGATGTTCTGGCACCTGGCGGCAGTTTTTTAGTGAAAGTGTTTCAGGGAGATGGCTTTGAAGAATACCTGCGGGAAATTCGCTCCCTGTTTACGAAAGTAAAAATTCGTAAGCCGGACGCTTCACGCTCTCGTTCGCGTGAAGTGTACATTGTAGCGACAGGGCGCAAACTATAACCCTAATAGCCGGGATCACAGCGATTCCAGATATGACGGATATATAGTACCCTACGCTGTCTGTTAACACAGTTGTAATATGAGGTTAATCCCTTGAGTGACATGGCGAAAAACCTAATTCTTTGGTTAGTCATCGCAGTCGTGCTGATGTCTGTATTCCAGAGCTTTGGGCCCAGCGAGTCGAATGGCCGTAGGGTTGATTATTCAACCTTCCTGTCTGAAGTGAACCAGGATCAGGTCCGCGAGGCACGTATTAACGGGCGTGAGATTAACGTAACCAAAAAAGACAGTAATCGATATACGACCTACATCCCCGTCAACGACCCCAAGTTACTCGATAACCTGTTGACTAAAAATGTAAAAGTAGTGGGTGAACCACCAGAAGAGCCGAGCCTGCTGGCTTCAATCTTCATTTCCTGGTTCCCTATGCTGCTTCTTATCGGTGTCTGGATCTTCTTTATGCGTCAGATGCAGGGCGGCGGCGGAAAGGGCGCGATGTCCTTCGGCAAGAGCAAGGCCCGCATGCTGACAGAAGATCAAATCAAAACAACCTTTGGCGATGTTGCCGGTTGTGACGAAGCCAAAGAGGAAGTGAGCGAGCTGGTTGAATACCTGCGCGAGCCAAGCCGCTTCCAGAAACTCGGCGGTAAAATTCCGAAAGGCGTGCTGATGGTCGGTCCTCCGGGTACCGGTAAAACCCTGCTGGCAAAAGCGATTGCCGGTGAAGCAAAAGTGCCTTTCTTTACCATTTCCGGTTCTGACTTCGTTGAAATGTTTGTTGGTGTGGGTGCATCTCGTGTGCGCGACATGTTCGAACAGGCTAAGAAAGCCGCGCCGTGCATCATCTTTATCGATGAGATCGATGCCGTTGGCCGTCAGCGCGGTGCCGGTTTAGGTGGTGGTCACGATGAGCGTGAGCAGACGTTGAACCAGATGCTGGTTGAGATGGACGGCTTCGAAGGCAATGAAGGCATCATCGTTATCGCCGCAACTAACCGTCCTGACGTACTCGACCCTGCGCTGCTGCGTCCGGGCCGTTTTGACCGTCAGGTTGTCGTTGGTCTGCCGGATGTTCGCGGACGTGAGCAGATCCTGAAAGTGCATATGCGCCGTGTACCGCTGGCGACGGATATCGATGCGGCAATCATTGCGCGCGGTACGCCTGGCTTCTCCGGTGCTGACCTGGCTAACCTGGTCAACGAAGCTGCTCTGTTCGCGGCACGTGGTAACAAGCGTGTGGTGTCGATGGTAGAGTTTGAAAAAGCCAAAGACAAAATCATGATGGGTGCGGAACGTCGCTCCATGGTGATGACCGAAGCACAGAAAGAGTCTACCGCGTATCACGAAGCAGGCCATGCCATCATCGGCCGTCTGGTTCCTGAGCATGACCCGGTACATAAAGTGACGATTATTCCACGTGGACGCGCTCTGGGTGTGACCTTCTTCCTGCCTGAAGGCGACGCCATCAGCGCCAGCCGTCAGAAACTGGAAAGTCAGATCTCCACCCTTTACGGCGGCCGTCTGGCGGAAGAGATTATCTACGGTGTGGAACATGTTTCTACCGGCGCGTCGAACGACATTAAAGTCGCTACTTCGATCGCACGTAACATGGTTACGCAGTGGGGCTTCTCTGAGAAACTCGGTCCGTTGCTGTATGCAGAAGAAGATGGCGAGGTGTTCCTCGGCCGCTCCGTGGCGAAAGCTAAGCATATGTCTGACGAAACCGCGCGTATCATCGACCAGGAAGTTAAGTCACTGGTAGAAGTGAACTACAAGCGTGCCCGTGTCCTGCTTGGTGAGAACATGGACATCCTTCACGCGATGAAAGACGCGCTGATGAAGTATGAAACCATTGATGCTCCACAGATTGACGACCTGATGGCACGCCGCGAAGTGCGTCCGCCAGCGGGTTGGGAAGACTCTGGTAGCAGCAACAGCTCAGACAACAACGGCACGCCTAAGGCGCCGCGTCCGGTCGATGAACCGCGTACGCCAAACCCAGGCAACACCATGTCCGAGCAGTTCGGCGACAAGTAATTTTGCCGCAGTAAGCTGTTATAATCGAAACCCCGGCGCTGACCGGGGTTTTTTTATATCCCAAATAATTGGAACTGCATCAAGGCGAGCAAACGCAGGCAACACAGATGCAGCTTCAAGTATGACGGATATAGACTTGTTAACCGGAGACCATTCGTCATGAAGCTGTACGCCAGAGATTCCGTGCTCGACCTTTCTCATCCTCACGTTATGGGGATTCTGAACGTCACCCCCGACTCTTTTTCTGATGGCGGCAAACATAACGAATTGATTCAGGCACTGACCCATGCCAATGAGATGATCAACGCCGGTGCGACCATTATTGATGTGGGGGGGGAATCAACCCGCCCGGGCGCTGCTGACGTTAGCGTGGAGCAGGAGCTGGAGCGCGTTATTCCGGTGGTTGAGGCTATCGCTCAGCGCTTTGAAGTGTGGATCTCTGTGGATACGTCGAAGCCCGAGGTGATCCGCGAATCGGCGCGCGTTGGCGCCCATATCATCAACGATATCCGCTCCCTGCAGGAGCCGGGCGCGCTGGCCGCGGCGGCAGAGACCGGGCTGCCGGTGTGCCTGATGCATATGCAGGGTGAGCCGAAAACCATGCAGCAGTCGCCGCATTACCACAATGTTCTGCGCGATGTGGATCAGTTCTTTGTTGAACATATCGCCCGTTGCGAAGCGGCCGGGATCAAAAAATCGCAGTTGCTACTCGACCCGGGTTTCGGTTTCGGTAAGAATCTGTCGCACAACTATCAGTTACTGGCGCATCTGGCCGATTATCATCGCTTTGGGCTGCCGCTGTTAGTCGGCATGTCGCGCAAAAGTATGATTGGACAGTTACTCAATGTAGGCCCTTCGCAGCGCCTGACCGGCAGCCTGGCCTGCGCGGTGATTGCGGCAATGCAGGGCGCCCATATTTTGCGCGTACACGATGTGAAAGAAACCGTAGAAGCGATGCGCGTCGTCGAAGCTACACAGTCCGCAAGGGAAGAATAACACTATGAGTAACCGCAAGTATTTTGGTACCGACGGCATCCGCGGCAAAGTGGGTGAATCGCCAATCACGCCTGATTTTGTGCTGAAATTGGGTTTTGCTGCAGGCAAGGTGCTGGCGCGCCACGGCTCGAAGAAAATCATCATTGGTAAAGATACGCGTATTTCTGGCTACATGCTGGAATCCGCGCTGGAAGCAGGCCTTGCCGCAGCCGGACTCTCTGCGGCATTTACTGGCCCGATGCCGACCCCTGCGGTTGCTTATCTGACCCGTACTTTCCGTGCTGAGGCTGGGATTGTGATTTCCGCCTCGCATAACCCGTTCGACGATAACGGCATTAAATTCTTCTCCACCGAGGGCACCAAGCTGCCGGACGACGTGGAAGAGGCGATTGAAGCCGAGATGGAAAAGCCGATCACCTGCGTCGAGTCCGCCGCGCTGGGTAGAGCCAGTCGTATTGTCGATGCTGCCGGGCGCTACATTGAGTTCTGCAAAGGAACTTTCCCGAGCGAACTGAGCCTGAACGGCCTGAAAATTGTGGTCGACTGCGCTAACGGTGCCACCTATCACATCGCCCCTAACGTGCTGCGTGAACTGGGTGCGACGGTGATTGCTATCGGCGTGCAGCCGGACGGCATGAACATTAACAAAGAGTGCGGTGCGACCGACCTGCGTCTGTTGCAGGAGCGGGTGCTGGCAGAGAAAGCTGACGTGGGTCTGGCCTACGACGGTGACGGCGACCGCATCATGATGGTTGACCACCTTGGTCAAAAAGTGGATGGCGACCAGATCCTCTATCTGATCGCGCGCGAAGGTCTGCGTCAGGGCCAGCTGCGCGGCGGCGTGGTGGGTACGCTGATGAGCAATATGGGCCTGGAGCTGGCGCTGAAGCAGCTTGGTATTCCGTTTGCGCGTGCCAAGGTCGGCGACCGTTACGTGCTGGAGAAGCTGAAAGAGAAGGGCTGGCGTCTTGGCGCTGAAAATTCCGGGCACGTCATTCTGCTGGACAAAACCACCACCGGTGACGGTATTGTGGCCGGCCTGCAGGTGCTGACCGCGATGGTGCGTAACCATATGAGCCTGCACGACCTGTGCAGCGGCATGAAACTGCTGCCGCAGATTCTGGTCAATGTACGCTTTAGCGGTAGCCACGATCCTCTGGAAGATGCCACGGTGAAAGCCGTCACGGCAGAAGTGGAGGCCGAGCTGAAAGGCCGTGGCCGCGTGCTACTACGTAAATCCGGCACCGAGCCGCTGATCCGCGTGATGGTGGAAGGCGAGGACGAAGCGCAGGTCACCGCGCTGGCGCACCGCATTGCCGATGCGGTAAAAGCGGTTTAACGCCGCAACCGATTTACCCAGGGGGCGACCTTTTTTCCGGTCGCCCCGTGCTGATGATTTGCACTGTTTCTCCCTCGTTCGCACGTAAATAGAGCGCTTTGCTGATTTTTTCCGCACTCAGCAGCAGCGTATGAAATTGCTCTTGCACGTGCGGGCGCCTTTGGTTAGTATTCACACCCGCTTCATAGGTAGGTTGTTACCTGCTTATCAAGACTAACTGGTTTGAAGCTTTTGATGTGCGGTTAACGCGCAAGGAACAAGGTTGATTATGTACGAAGCTCTTTTAGTTGTTTTCCTTATTGTAGCGCTGGGCCTTGTGGGTCTGATCATGCTGCAGCAAGGTAAAGGCGCTGATATGGGAGCATCATTTGGTGCAGGCGCTTCTGGTACGCTGTTCGGTTCTAACGGTTCTGGTAACTTCATGACCCGTATGACTGCAGTGCTGGCGACCCTGTTCTTCATTATCAGTCTGGTTCTGGGTAACATCAACAGCAACAAAACTCAGAAAGGAAGCGAGTGGGAAAATCTGACCCAGCCAGCGCAGTCCCAACAGACTACGCCAGCTAAACCGGCAGCGCCGGGTAACGATATCCCGCAGTAAGCAGTACGCAGTAACCGTTTCGACGCGACAGAAATAAAAAAGTCGCCTCTTTAGTGCCGTGGTGGTGGAATTGGTAGACACGCTACCTTGAGGTGGTAGTGCCCGCATGGGCTTACGGGTTCAAGTCCCGTCCTCGGTACCAAATCTCAGTTGTGCTTGCAATTTATGCAAGTTTTGCGTAGTATTCGGACGCGGGGTGGAGCAGCCTGGTAGCTCGTCGGGCTCATAACCCGAAGGTCGTCGGTTCAAATCCGGCCCCCGCAACCACTTTCCCTTAGAGTTCTTTTTCAAATATACTGTTTGCACTACTTAATGGCGCACTGCAGCGATTTTGAAAAAAATTCTTTTGGACTGTGCCGAGCCGCCTTTGGCGGTTTACAGGGTCCAGTGACATTAAGCCCCGAATTTTCGGGGTTTTTTGTTATCAGGAAGCAGCATCACTGGGCTATAGGCCCTTTTTTTACGTCTTGGGGGTGGGATTGTCCACATTAGAGCAAAAATTAACAGAGCTGATCTCAGCACCGGTAGAAGCGCTAGGCTACGAACTGGTTGGTATTGAGTTTGTACGCGGTCGCACATCCACCTTGCGCATCTATATTGATAGTGAAGATGGCATCAATGTTGATGATTGTGCTGATGTGAGCCACCAGGTCAGTGCGGTATTTGACGTCGAAGACCCGATCACCGTGGCTTACAACCTCGAAGTCTCCTCGCCTGGCCTTGACCGTCCAATGTTTACCGCAGAGCATTACGTACGATTTACTGGCGAAGAAGTGAGCCTGGTTCTGCGTATGGCGGTTCAGAACCGACGCAAATGGCAGGGCATCATCAAATCTGTGGAAGGTGAGATGATCACTGTTGCCGTTGAGGGTAACGACGAAGTGTTCGCGCTGAGCAACATCCAGAAGGCGAACCTGGTTCCCCACTTTTAAAAGTCCGGATTGAGGCATACCAGGATGAACAAAGAAATCTTAGCTGTTGTAGAAGCGGTCTCTAATGAGAAGTCCCTCCCACGCGAGAAGATTTTCGAAGCGCTGGAGAGCGCGCTGGCCACAGCCACCAAGAAAAAATACGAGCAGGAAATTGACGTTCGCGTCAGCATCGATCGCAAAAGTGGCGATTTCGATACCTTCCGCCGTTGGCTGATTGTTGATGAAGTCACCATGCCTACCCGCGAAATTACGCTGGATGCGGCACAGTTCGAAGATGAAACTCTCGGACTCGGTGGCTTCGTTGAAGATCAGATTGAGTCTGTGACCTTTGACCGTATCACCACGCAAACTGCCAAGCAGGTTATCGTGCAGAAAGTGCGCGAAGCAGAGCGTGCGATGGTGGTTGATCAGTTCCGTGAGCAGGAAGGCGAAATCATCACCGGCGTGGTGAAGAAAGTAAACCGCGACAATATCTCGCTTGAAGTGCGTCCAAACGATGGTTCTAACACCAACGCGGAAGCCGTGATCATTCGTGAAGATATGCTGCCACGTGAAAACTTCCGCCCGGGTGACCGTATCCGTGGCGTACTTTACGCCGTGCGCCCTGAAGCGCGTGGTGCTCAGCTGTTCGTTAGCCGTTCCAAACCGGAAATGCTGATCGAACTATTCCGCATTGAAGTGCCGGAAATTGCTGAAGAAGTGTTAGAAATTAAAGCCGCTGCGCGCGATCCAGGCTCCCGAGCTAAGATCGCCGTGAAAACCAACGACAAGCGTATCGACCCGGTCGGCGCCTGCGTAGGTATGCGTGGTGCGCGTGTTCAGGCGGTATCCAGTGAACTGGGTGGCGAGCGTATTGATATCGTGCTGTGGGATGATAATCCTGCGCAGTTCGTGATCAACGCAATGGCCCCTGCGGATGTCGCCTCTATCGTGGTGGATGAAGATAATCACACCATGGATATCGCTGTAGAAGCCGGAAATCTGGCTCAGGCGATCGGCCGTAATGGCCAAAACGTGCGTCTGGCTTCTCAGCTGAGTGGCTGGGATCTGAACGTGATGACGGTCGACGACCTGCAGGCTAAGCATCAGGCTGAAGCTCATGCTGCCATTGATGTCTTCACCAAACACCTCGATATCGACGAAGACTTTGCTACCGTACTGGTAGAAGAGGGCTTCTCCTCACTCGAAGAGTTGGCTTACGTGCCAATCAACGAGCTGTTGGAAATCGACGGTCTGGATGAAGACACGGTAGAAGCGTTGCGCGACCGGGCTAAAAACGCGTTGACCACCCTGGCACTGGCAAAAGAAGAGAGCCTCGGCGATACCAAACCGGCGGATGACCTGTTAGGTCTGGAAGGTCTGGAGCGTGAGATGGCCTTTAAGCTGGCGGCAAAAGGCGTTTGCACGCTGGAAGATCTTGCCGAGCAGGGTGTTGACGACCTGTCAGATATTGATGGCCTGAGCGATGAGCGGGCTGGTGAGCTGATTATGGCTGCACGAAATATCTGCTGGTTCGGCGACGACGCGTAATAAACTGTAGCAGGAAGGAACAGCATGACGACAGATGTAACCGTAAAATCGCTGGCCGCAGAGATTCAGACACCGGTAGAACGCCTGGTACAGCAATTTGCTGATGCAGGGATCCAAAAGTCTGAAACCGACTCTGTTACCCAGCACGAGAAAGAGACATTACTTACCCATCTGAATCGCGATCATGGCGGCGGATCTGGTAAGCTGACTTTGCAGCGCAAGACGCGCAGCACATTAAGTGTTCCAGGCACCGGGGGCAAAAGTAAGTCGGTGCAAATCGAAGTCCGCAAAAAACGCACTTATGTAAAAGGCGATCCGGCTGATGCTGAACAGGCAGAAGCAGAAGCCCAGGCAGAGCGTGAAGCGGAAGAACTGGCTCGTCGCGAGGCTGAAGAACAAGCCCAGCGCGCAGCTCAAGACAAAGCGAAGCGTGAAGCCGAGGAGCAGGCCAAGCGTGAGGCAGCTGATAAAGCCAAACGTGAAGCAGCGGAAAAAGATAAAGTGAGCAATCAACATACCGACGATACCACCCGGGCTTCCCAGTCCGACAAAGCCCGCCGTGAAGCGGAAGCGGCAGAACTGAAGCGTAAAGCTGAAGAAGAAGCGCATCGCAAGATCGAAGAAGAAGCGAAGCGCGTAGCCGAAGAAGCTCGCAAAATGGCGGCCGAACGAGGTGAAGAGTGGGCGCAAGTTAAAGAGGTTGAAGACACCTCTGATTACCACGTCACCACTTCAACCCACGCCCGTGCTGCAGAAGACGAAAACGACGCTCAGGTTGAAGGTGACCGTCGCACTCGCACTGCGGTACGCCCAGCCAAAGCCCCGGTTCGCAAGAAAGGCAACAAGCATTCTGAAGCGAAAACTGACCGTGAAGAAGCGCGTGCGCAGGTTCGCGGCGGTAAAGGCGGCAAGCGTAAGCCAAGCACCCTGCAGCAGAGCTTCAACAAGCCTGTTCAGGCGGTTAACCGTGACGTCATTATCGGCGAAACTGTTACCGTAGCTGAGCTGGCTAACAAGATGGCAGTCAAAGGTTCCCAGGTCATCAAAGCGATGATGAAAATGGGCGCAATGGCTACCATCAACCAGGTTATCGATCAGGAAACTGCCCAGCTGGTCGCGGAAGAGATGGGTCACAAAGTGACGCTGCGCCGCGAGAATGAGCTGGAAGAAGCGGTAATGAGCGATCGTGATACCGATGCCGTTCACGAATCCCGTGCGCCGGTTGTCACCATCATGGGTCACGTTGACCACGGTAAAACCTCTCTGCTGGACTACATCCGTTCGACCAAAGTCGCCTCTGGCGAAGCGGGCGGCATTACTCAGCACATCGGTGCATACCACGTTGAAACCGACAACGGTATGGTGACCTTCCTGGATACCCCGGGCCACGCAGCGTTTACTTCAATGCGTGCACGTGGTGCTCAGGCAACGGATATCGTTATCCTGGTTGTTGCAGCAGACGATGGCGTGATGCCACAGACTATTGAAGCTATTCAGCACGCCAAAGCGGCCAAAGTGCCGGTTGTCGTTGCAGTGAACAAGTGCGATAAGCCAGAAGCCGATCCGGATCGTGTTAAAAACGAACTGACTCAGTACGGGATCATCCCGGAAGAGTGGGGCGGCGAGAACATGTTCGTCAACGTTTCTGCAAAAGCCGGTACCGGTATCGACGACCTGCTGAACGTTATCCTGCTGCAGGCTGAAGTTCTGGAGCTGAGCGCAGTTCGTCAGGGTATGGCAAGCGGTGTGGTTATCGAATCCTTCCTGGATAAAGGTCGTGGTCCGGTTGCTACCGTGCTGGTACGTGAAGGTACGCTGAACAAAGGCGATATCGTACTGTGCGGCTTCGAGTATGGCCGTGTGCGTGCGATGCGTGACGAACTGGGCCGCGAAGTGATGACTGCGGGTCCATCTATCCCGGTTGAGATCCTCGGCCTGTCCGGTGTTCCGGCAGCGGGTGATGAAGCGACCGTGGTACGTGACGAGAAGAAAGCCCGTGAAGTTGCGCTGTATCGTCAGGGCAAATTCCGTGAAGTTAAGCTGGCGCGTCAGCAGAAATCTAAGCTGGAAAACATGTTTGCTAACATGACCGAAGGCGAAGTTTCCGAGCTGAACATCGTGCTGAAAGCTGACGTACAGGGTTCTGTCGAAGCGATCTCCGAGTCCCTGATGAAGCTTTCTACTGATGAAGTGAAAGTGAAAATCATCGGTTCTGGCGTTGGCGGTATCACTGAAACCGACGCCACTCTGGCTGCTGCGTCTAATGCAATCCTGGTTGGCTTCAACGTCCGTGCCGATGCTTCTGCGCGCCGCGTGATTGATTCTGAAAGCCTGGATCTGCGTTACTACTCCGTCATCTATAATCTGATTGACGAAGTGAAAGCAGCGATGAGCGGTATGCTGGCACCTGAGTACAAACAGCAGATCATTGGTCTGGCTGCGGTACGTGATGTGTTCAAATCACCGAAATTTGGTGCTATCGCCGGTTGTATGGTGACTGAAGGTAACATCAAACGTCACAACCCAATCCGCGTACTGCGTGACAACGTGGTTATCTACGAAGGCGAGCTGGAATCTCTGCGCCGCTTCAAAGATGACGTTAACGAAGTCCGTAACGGCATGGAATGTGGTATCGGCGTGAAGAACTACAACGATGTGCGTGTTGGCGATATGATCGAAGTCTTCGAAATTATCGAAATCCAGCGTACCATTGATTAATAGTCACTTTTCATAATTGACTGTATTTGGGAGGCTTCTGGCCTCCCAAATTATTTGGAGAGAATAATTATGGCGAAAGAATTCGGTCGCCCGCAGCGTGTTTCACAGGAGCTGCAAAAGGAGATCGCAATGATCCTGCAGCGCGAGATTAAAGATCCGCGCCTCGGCATGATGGTGACGGTTTCTGGCGTTGATGTATCACGCGACCTGGCCTATGCCAAAGTGTTCGTGACCTTCCTCAACGACAAAGATGAAGCGGCAATCAAAGCTGGCCTGCGTGCGCTGGGCGATGCCTCAGGCTACATCCGTACCCTGCTGGGCAAAGCGATGCGCCTGCGCATCGTGCCAGAGCTGACCTTCTTCTACGATAACTCGCTGGTTGAAGGGATGCGTATGTCGAACCTGGTGACCAACGTCGTCAGAAACGACGAAGAGCGCCGTGGCCCGGCAGAAGATGAAGAGCAAGAAGGCAAAGCAGAGTAATGAGTCGTCCTCGTCGTCGCGGTCGCGATATTCACGGCGTACTGTTGCTGGATAAATCTAGCGGATTGTCCTCCAACGACGCGCTGCAGAAAGTCAAACGCCTGTATAACGCCAACCGTGCCGGTCATACCGGTGCGCTGGATCCGCTGGCAACCGGCATGCTGCCGATCTGCCTTGGGGAAGCGACTAAGTTTTCCCAGTATCTGCTGGAGTCCGACAAGCGTTACCGGGTGATTGCCCGCCTTGGGCAGCGCACGGATACATCTGATGCCGATGGCATCGTGGTCAGCGAGCGTCCGGTTACCTTCAGCGCTGATATGCTGGAGCAGGCGCTGGAGAGTTTCCGTGGTGAGACCCAGCAGGTGCCGTCGATGTATTCGGCCCTGAAGTACCAGGGGCGCAAGCTGTATGAATATGCGCGAGAAGGTATTGAAGTGCCGCGTGAATCACGCCGTATCGTGGTTTACGAGCTGCTGTTTATCCGCCATGAAGGGGATGAGCTGGAGCTGGAAATTCACGTGTCGAAAGGCACCTACATCCGCACCATTATCGACGATCTCGGCGAGAAGCTGGGCTGTGGTGCACACGTGACCTATCTGCGCCGCTTACAGGTTGCCACCTATCCCATTGAAAAGATGGTGACGCTGGAACAGTTGCAGGAGCTGGCGGAAGAAGCTCATCGTCAGGAGAAAGCCCCGGCGGAGCTGCTGGATGCACTGCTGATGCCGATGGACAGCCCGGCGGCGGAATACCCTGTGGTTAACCTGCTGAGCTCGGTTGCCGCTTACTTCAAGCAGGGCATGCCGGTTCAGGCAGCAGGCGCGCCGGCCAGCGGGCTGGTTCGCGTGACTGAGGGTGACGAGCACAAGTTCATCGGCATGGCAGAAATTGCTGACGATGGACGCGTGGCACCGCGCCGCCTGGTTGTAGAATATTCCGACTAGCCATTTGCGATTAAGTGGCGCGCAGAGTAGAATGACGCGGCTTTACACTGGGTTGCTGAATTAGAGATCGGCGCCTGTACATTTATCTTTTAATTTGGAGTTGTATCATGTCTCTAAGTGTTGAATCTAAAGCACAAATCGTTGCTGATTTCGGTCGCGGCGCAAACGACAGTGGTTCTACCGAAGTTCAGGTTGCTCTGCTGACCGCACAGATTAACCATCTGCAGGGTCACTTCTCTGAGCACAAGAAAGACCACCACAGCCGTCGTGGCCTGCTGCGCATGGTATCTCAGCGTCGTAAGCTGCTGGATTACCTGAAGCGTAAAGACGTTGCACGCTACACCAGCCTGATCGAGCGTCTGGGTCTGCGTCGCTAAGTCTTACGGGTTGTCCCGCCACGCTATCAGAGCAATCTGGCAGAAAAGTGGGGAAACCGGACAACCTGTGCGAGATTCGCTGGAAGGGGCCTTTATGGCCCCTTTTTTCACGCAAGCGGCAGCAATTATGCGCAAACTATTGTATTGTTGCTGGGTGTGATCTTCAGTTGCAGAGGTTCGCGCGGCTAATGAGAGGCTTTGTCCCATTGGGGATTAGGGTTGTCATTAGTCGCGAGGATGCAAAAATGAAGATCGGAAATCCACGGCCGGTATAAAAAACTACCCGCCCTGATGTTAAGGAAATAATTTTGCTGAATCCGATCGTTAAAAAATTCCAGTATGGTCAGCATACCGTCACTATTGAGACCGGTATGATGGCTCGCCAGGCAACAGCTGCTGTCATGGTAAGCATGGACGACACTGCGGTGTTCGTAACTGTTGTAGGCCGTAAAAATGCAAAACCAGGTCAGGATTTCTTCCCGCTGACCGTTAACTATCAGGAGCGTACTTACGCTGCTGGTCGTATCCCAGGCAGCTTCTTCCGTCGTGAAGGCCGCCCAAGCGAAGGCGAGACCCTGACTTCACGTCTGATTGACCGCCCGCTGCGCCCACTGTTCCCGGAAGGTTTCGTCAACGAAGTCCAGGTTATCGCGACCGTGGTTTCCGTTAACCCACAGGTTAACCCGGATATCGTTGCCCTGATCGGTGCTTCTGCTGCGCTGGCGCTGTCTGGCCTGCCGTTCAACGGTCCAATCGGTGCTGCGCGCGTCGGTTACCTGAACGACCAGTACGTGCTGAACCCAACTACCGATGAGCTGAAAGAGAGCAAGCTGGACCTGGTGGTTGCAGGTACTAAAGCCGCTGTTCTGATGGTGGAATCTGAAGCTGAACTGTTGAGCGAAGACCAGATGCTGGGCGCAGTGGTGTTTGGCCACGAGCAGCAGCAGATCGTTATCGACACCATCAACGAACTGGTAGCCGTTGCCGGTAAACCTCGTTGGGACTGGCAGCCAGAAGCTGTAAACGAAGCTTTACATGGTCGTATCGCTGCACTGGCGGAATCTCGCCTGAGCGATGCTTACCGCATCACCGAAAAACAGGAGCGTTACGCTCAGGTTGACGTGATCAAATCTGAAACCACCGCTGCACTGCTGGCTGAAGACGAAGCGCTGGACGCTGGCGAAATCAGCGACATCCTGCACACGCTGGAAAAAAATGTGGTTCGTAGCCGCATCCTGCGCGGTGAGCCACGCATCGACGGTCGCGAAAAAGACATGATCCGTGGTCTGGACGTGCGCACTGGCGTACTGCCACGTACTCACGGCTCTGCGCTGTTCACCCGTGGTGAAACTCAGGCGCTGGTGACGGCAACTCTGGGTACTGCCCGTGATGCGCAGAACCTTGATGAGCTGATGGGCGAGCGTACCGACAACTTCCTGTTCCACTACAACTTCCCTCCATACTCTGTCGGCGAAACCGGCATGGTTGGTTCACCGAAGCGTCGTGAAATTGGTCACGGTCGTCTGGCGAAACGCGGCGTGCTGGCAGTGATGCCTAAAGGCGATGCGTTCCCATACACCGTGCGTGTTGTGTCTGAAATCACTGAATCAAACGGCTCGTCTTCAATGGCGTCTGTTTGCGGTGCTTCTCTGGCACTGATGGATGCAGGCGTACCAATCAAAGCTGCCGTAGCCGGTATCGCGATGGGCCTGGTCAAAGACGAAAACAACTTTGTTGTACTGTCAGATATCCTCGGCGACGAAGATCACCTTGGCGACATGGACTTCAAAGTAGCCGGTAGCCGTGAAGGTATCACCGCGCTGCAGATGGACATCAAAATTGAAGGTATCACCCGCGAAATCATGCATGAAGCACTGAACCAGGCTAAGGGCGCGCGTCTGCACATCCTCAGCGTGATGGAACAGGCTATCAGCACGCCGCGTGGCGACATCTCTCAGTTTGCTCCACGCATCCACACCATCAAGATCAGCGTTGATAAGATCAAAGACGTGATCGGTAAAGGTGGCTCGGTTATCCGTGCGCTGACAGAAGAGACTGGCACTACCATCGAAATCGAAGATGACGGTACTGTGAAAATCGCAGCAACCGACGGCGACAAAGCGAAGTTCGCGATTCGTCGTATCGAAGAGATCACCGCAGAAATCGAAGTGGGCCGTATCTACAACGGTAAAGTGACCCGCATCGTTGACTTCGGTGCCTTCGTTGCAATTGGTGGCGGTAAAGAAGGTCTGGTACACATTTCTCAGATCGCTGACAAGCGCGTAGAGAAAGTGACTGACTATCTGGCGATGGGTCAGGAAGTTCCAGTAAAAGTGCTGGAAGTTGACCGTCAGGGCCGTGTACGCCTGAGCATCAAAGAAGCCAGCGAACAGGCTCAGCCTGAAGCAGCTCCAGAAGCGTCAGCGGCAACGCCTGAAGCAGAATAAGCGCATCACCATTGAGTTCCCCGCGCCAGCCGGTGCGGGGAATTGTTTGAACGCGAGGGCGGGATGGCCTTGTGCATGGCAGGCGGATGACAGGATGTGCATCCCAATGTTTGTTTTCAGGAGTGGGAAATGAAGCCATTTTTGCGCTGGTGTATTGTTGCGACAGCTTTAACGCTGGCAGGATGCAGCAACACCGATTGGCGTAAGAACGAAGTTTTGGCAGTCCCTTTGCAGCCTACGCTGCAACAGGAAGTCATTCTCGCTCGCATGGAACAAATACTTGCCAGTCGGTCATTGACCGATGATGAACGCGCACAGCTGTTATATGAGCGCGGAGTGTTGTATGATAGTTTGGGTTTGAGAGCACTGGCGCGGAATGATTTTTCACAAGCGCTGTCTATCAGACCCGATATGCCTGAAGTATTCAATTACTTAGGCATTTATTTAACGCAGGCAGGCAATTTTGATGCTGCCTATGAAGCGTTCGATTCTGTACTTGAGCTTGATCCAACTTACAATTATGCGCGTTTAAATCGTGGTATCGCCCTGTATTACGGCGGAAGATTTAAACTGGCGCAAGATGATCTGCTGGCGTTTTATCAAGACGATCCTAACGATCCCTTCCGCAGCCTGTGGCTGTATCTCACAGAACGTGAGATCAACGCAGACCAGGCCAAAGTTTCGCTGAAACAGCGTTACGACAAAGCGGTTAAGGACCAATGGGGATGGAATATTGTCGAGTTCTACCTGGGTGACATCAGTGAAAAAACGCTGATGGAAAGGCTCCAGGCAGACGCAACGGATAACACCTCGCTCGCTGAACATCTCAGTGAAACCAACTTCTATTTAGGTAAGTACTACCTAAGTCTGGGGGAGAAGGACAACGCAGAAGCGTTGTTCAAGCTGACGGTCGCCAACAACGTTCACAACTTTGTTGAGCATCGATATGCATTGTTGGAGCTGGCGCTACTCGGCCAGACACAAGACGATTTATCAGAATCTGACCAGCAATAGCTGACGAACTTTTATTGCCCGAATTTTCGAAAAGTCATCATCTTAGCGGATGAGGGCCTTTTTGTTCGTCGAAACCACTAATTTGAGCCGGTTCACACTTTTTGATGAAAATGACTGAAAATTTTCACGACGAGTTATGTAGACTGGCCGCCGCAATCTACGAGGCACGTGTACTACATGACTGATATCCAAACTACTTTTGCTGACCTTGGCCTGAACGCCGACATCCTTGAATCATTGAACGGTATGGGCTACGTGAAGCCTTCCCCAATCCAGCTTGAGTGTATTCCTCATCTGCTGGCGGGCCGTGACGTGCTGGGTATGGCACAGACCGGTAGCGGAAAAACGGCGGCTTTCTCTCTGCCGCTGCTGCATAACATTGACCCAACTGTTAAAGCACCACAGATTCTGGTGCTGGCACCGACCCGCGAACTGGCGGTTCAGGTTGCTGAAGCCATGACCGAATTCGCGAAACACATGCGCGGCCTGAACGTGGTTGCCCTGTACGGCGGCCAGCGTTACGACGTGCAGCTGCGCGCACTGCGTCAGGGACCACAGGTTGTTGTGGGTACCCCTGGCCGTCTGCTTGACCACCTGAAGCGCGGCACGTTAGATCTGTCTAACCTGCGCGGCCTGGTGCTGGACGAAGCTGATGAAATGCTGCGTATGGGCTTCATCGAAGACGTTGAAACCATCATGGCGCAGATCCCAGAAGGTCATCAGACCGCGCTGTTCTCGGCTACCATGCCAGAAGCGATTCGTCGTATTACTAAACGCTTCATGAAAGATCCTCAGGAAGTGCGTATTCAGTCAAGCATGACGACGCGCCCGGACATCAGCCAGAGCTACTGGACTGCCTACGGCCGTAAAACTGATGCACTGACCCGCTTCCTGGAAGCTGAAGATTTTGATGCTGCTATCATCTTCGTGCGTACGAAAAACGCCACGCTGGAAGTGGCCGAAGCGCTGGAGCGTAGCGGTTACAACAGTGCTGCACTGAACGGTGACATGAACCAGGCACTGCGTGAGCAGACGCTGGAGCGCCTGAAAGATGGTCGTCTGGACATCCTGATCGCGACCGACGTTGCGGCACGTGGTCTGGACGTTGAGCGTATCAGCCTGGTTGTTAACTACGATATCCCTATGGATGCCGAATCTTACGTGCACCGCATCGGCCGTACCGGTCGTGCTGGTCGTGCTGGCCGCGCGCTGCTGTTCGTTGAGAACCGCGAGCGTCGTCTGCTGCGTAACATTGAACGCACCATGAAGCTGACTATTCCAGAAGTTGAACTGCCTAACGCAGAACTGCTGGGTGAGCGTCGTCTGGCTAAGTTCGCCGCTAAAGTTCAGCAGCAGCTGGAAAGCAGCGATCTGGAACAGTACCGCGCACTGCTGGCTAAAATGCAGCCGGAAGATGAGCTGGATATTGAAACGCTGGCCGCAGCACTGCTGAAAATGGCTCAGGGCGAACGTCCACTGATCGTGCCTGCTGATGCGCCACAGCGCCCACGCAGCCAGTTCCGTGACCGTGACGAGCGTCGTGAAGGCGGTCGTGGTGACCGTCCAGAGCGTGGCCCACGTGAACCACGTAGCGAAGCTGCCGGTGACCGTCCACGCCGTGAACGTCGTGACGTTGGCGATATGGAAGTTTACCGTATTGAAGTCGGCCGTGATGACGGTGTTGAAGTGCGTCATATCGTTGGCGCTATCGCTAACGAAGGCGACATCAGCAGCCGCTACATTGGTAACATCAAGCTGTTCGGTACGCACTCTACCATCGAGCTGCCGAAAGGCATGCCGGGCGATGTGCTGTCGCATTTCACCCGCACGCGTATTCTGAACAAGCCGATGAACATGCAGCTGATTGGTGATGCGGTTCCACGCAGCAACGACCGTGGCGGCGAACGTCGTCCAGGCGGCCCGGCACGCGGTGGCTTCGGCGCTGGTGCAGGTCGTGAAGGCGGTCGTGGTGCAGAAGGCGGTCGTCGCTTCAGCAACGAGCGTAGCGGTGAGCGTCGTCCAGGCGGCCCATCACGCGGCCCACGTCGTGAAGACACTGGCGCAGCGCCAACTCGTCGTCGTGATGCATAATCACTGACGCAAAATAAAAAACCAGCCTTCGGGCTGGTTTTTTTTTGCCTGCAGTTTACTCAGGGTCGAGGCACGCCCGACCTCGGGTTCTACAGCGAGTTACGCGCCTGCATCGCCAGCTCGAAAGAGTAGAGCCGCGCCTGGCTGTCAAAGATCTGGCCATTCACCATAATCTCATCCGCCTGCGTTTCGCGCATCAGCGCCGCAAGGCCGTGACGTACCTTCTCTTTATCACCAACCACCGACATGCTCAATGCCTGCTGAACGCCATACTGTTCGGACGGCGACCACAGGTTATCCATGTTTTCTACCGGAGCCGGCAGCGGGCCGGGTTTGCCGCGGCGCAGATTGATGAACTGCTGCTGCATGGAGGTAAACAGGAAGCGCGCATCACGCTCGCTGTCGGCCGCTACCACGTTGACGCATACCATGGCATACGGTTTAGCCAGCCGTTCTGACGGCTTGAAGTTCTCGCGGTAGAGGTGCAGCGCCTGCATCAGCATTTCAGGAGCAAAGTGGGAGGCAAAGGCAAACGGCAGCCCCATCTGAGCCGAGAGCTGCGCGCTATACAGGCTGGAGCCGAGCAGCCAGACCGGAATTTTCAGTCCGGTACCGGGAACGGGCTGCACCGGCGGCGCGGGCTCGTCTTCGGGCGCATCGAACCAGCGGATCAGCTCAGCGACATCGGCCGGGAAATTGTCGACGTGGCCGGCCATATGGCGGCGCAGGGCCATCATGGTGCGCTGGTCTGAACCCGGCGCACGGCCAAGCCCCAGATCGATACGGCCGGGATAGAGCGACTCCAGCGTGCCGAACTGCTCGGCAATCACCAGCGGCGCATGGTTGGGCAGCATTACGCCGCCAGAGCCTAAGCGCAGCGTATCGGTATTGGCCGCCAGATAGCCGATCAGTACCGAGGTGGCGGCGCTGGCGATCCCGGTCATATTATGGTGTTCGGCCAGCCAGTAGCGGTGAAAACCGAGTTTCTCTGACTGCTGTGCCAGCGCGAGTGAAGCGTGGAAGGCATCGCGAGGAGAACGTCCCTGCGGGATCGGGGCAAGGTCGAGTACCGACAACGGTACATTTTTCTTATCAGGCATAGTTGCTCACTTTGTCTAACGGCCGGGAGTGCGCCATGTGCAAAATTACAGGCTACGGGATCTTCTGCCGCTGTAATTGTCCGTTCGCAGCACTTTTGCTAAAACGTTCGGCGATTAATTAGGCTGCTAGTTAAATAAAGTATTACCTAACTGCCAGCATAATTAAACCGCATTATTTACTCGGTTTCCCTCCCCCGGCCGCGCCGCAAAGTGGTTAAACAACAAAAATCGCCACCGGCGAGCGAGTATATTGCTGATAACCTGGTCTTTCTTTGCGAAGGATATTGCAATGCTTTGCCTCAGTAACGCCCTGAAGCGACTGATTTCAGGGGCCTTTCGATGAAAAAAAGAGCCTTTTTTACCCTGCTGATTATTATTTCAGGCATCGCTCTGGCCGTCCTTATCCGCGCGCATAATCACGACCTGCTGTTGCAGGGAGAAGTCGATGCCACCGAAGTGATCGTCTCCTCAAAAGCGAAAGGGCGCGTGGTGGAGAAGCGGGTACGGCGCGGCGACGATGTCAGCGCCGGGCAGTCTCTCATCGTGCTGGATGCCCCCGAGCTGATTGCCCAGCTTAAGGCTGCCGAAGCGGCGCGTGACCAGGCGCAGGCGACGTTAGACCTCTCCCTGAACGGCACCCGTGAAGAAACGGTTCGCAACCTGAAAGCCTTGCTGCAACAGGCTCAGGCGACCTGGCGTGATGCCCAGTCCACCTGGCAGCGCGATCTGAGCGTGGCGCAGAAGGGCTATATCTCCGCCGAACAGCTGGATAATGCCCGCCAGGCGCGCGACGGTGCCTGGCAGCAGGTGCAGGCGGCGCGGGCTAATCTCGATCAGGGGGTAAATGGCGATCGCATCGAGCAGCGTGAAGCCTATCTGGCACAGCTGCGCCAGGCAGAGCAGAACCTGCTGGAGATTAAGGCCCAGAGCGATGAACTGGTGGTGCATGCCCCGGTAGCGGGGGAGGTCGGGCCAATCCCGGCTGAGCGCGGGGAATTACTTAATGCAGGCAGCCCGCTGCTGACGCTGATCGAGCTGCCCACCGCCTGGTTCACATTTAATCTGCGCGAGGACATTCTCGCTCACGTGCGCAAGGGCGATAAAATACGCATTCGCGTCCCGGCGCTGAATAATCGGGTGATCGAGGCGGAGGTGCGCTATATCGCGCCGCTCGGCGACTACGCGACCAAACGCGCCACGCGCGCCACCGGGGATTTTGACCTCAAAACCTTTGAGGTGCGGCTTTACCCACTCACGCCGGTTGAAGGCCTGCGTCAGGGAATGAGTGCCCTGTGGTCATGGCAGACGTAAAAGACGGGCTGTGGGCATTTGGCCATGCCTTCAGTCGTGAAGTCCGCGTTGCCTGGCGTAAACCGGTGTTCCACTGGCTGGGCTGGTGTTTTCCGCTGCTGCTGTTCGCCCTGATTGCCAGCGATTTCTCCGAGGGATCGCTAATGGATCTGCCGGTGGCGGCGGTCGATCAGGATCACAGCACGCTATCGCGCACGCTGATACGCAATCTGAATGCAGGCTCGCATGCCGATGTCAGCCAGAATGCCGGCGGTGAGCCGCAAGCGCTGGAGAAATTACGCCAGGCACAGGCGTATGCCGTGCTGTTGATCCCGCCATTTTTCGAAGCGGATACGCTGGCGGGTCGGCAGCCGCGCGTCACGCTCTACTACAACGCGCTGTTTTATGGCGCGGGCTTTTACTCGACGCAGGATTTCGCCGGGCTGGTCAGTACGCTGAATGCGCAGTATCAGCCGGTGCTGGCGGCGGCCACCGGGCGGGCAATGCCAGCGCTACCCCACGCAACGCTGGCTTATGACAGCCTGTTTAACGCCAGCGGCAGCTATATCTACTATCAGCAGTTCGCCGCCAGTATTCATATGGTGCAGCTGTTCGCCGTCACCTGCATGATCTACCTGCTGGCGCGCAGCCGGCCGCTGATTTACCAACGGCATTTTGCTATGGCGCTGCTCGGTAAGCTGGCCCCTTACACCTTGTGCTACACGGTGCTGCTGGTGAGCGAAATCGCCCTGCTGGTCGGCGTATTCAGCGCGCGGGTGGTGGGAAACCCCTTCTATATTCTGTGCGTGGCTTTCTTCTACGTCATGGCGGCGCAAAGCCTCGGCATCCTGCTATTTAGCTTCACCGGGAGTGCGATCACCGCCTATATGATGATGGGGATTATGGTCAGCATTGCCCTGACATTTTCCGGCACGGCAATGCCGGAGCTGTCGATGCCGTGGCCGGCTCAGCTGATCTCCAATCTGGAGCCGCTCACCCACGCGCTGTATGCCATGTTTGATCTGTTCCTGCGCGACGTTCCGGGAAAACCGGTGGCCAGCGTCTGCCTGCTGCTGCTGGTCTATCCGCTGGCTGTGGCGCTATTGGTGCGTAAACGCCTGTTCCGCCGTCTGGCAACGCCGGAGGAGATGCAGTGAGGCTGTGGTGGCAGGCCTTCATCACAACGCTCAGCGGGCTACTGCAAAAACCGATGTGGATGATGCTGCTCTGTTCGCTCTGCCTGATGAGTACGGTGTATCTCAATCACAGCGTCTGGGATCTGCCCGTCGCGGTGATCGATATGGACCACAGCCCGGCCAGCAGAATGCTGACTCGCCAGCTTGATGCTACGCCGAAAATCACCAACGTGGCCTACAGCAGCCTGCCGCAGGCGCTCAGCGACCTTGGCCTGCGCAAACTGTTTGCGGTGATTATTCTGCCGCAGGATATGGAACAGAAGATGCTGGCAGGGAAAGAGGTCACGCTGCCGGTCTACGGAGATGCCACCAACCGCCTGGCGAATGGTCAGATCCAGCAGGATGTCATGGCCGCCTGGCAGCAGGTTTTAGGGCGCTACAATCTCAAGCTGATGATGATGGCGGGTTTTAGCGAACGGCAGGCTTCGGTGGTGCTGACGCCATTTATTGGCCAGGCCATCGATGTGTTTAACCCGGGGATCAGCTTTGCAGCGATTGTCTTTCCCGGCCTGCTGGTGATGCTGCTGCAGCACTCGCTGCTGATTGCCGGCGTGCGCGTCAGCATGACGCTGCGCAGCCAGGGGCCCTTACCCCTGCCGGTGACGCTAGGCACGCTCTCCGCGCTGATCCCCATCTGGCTGTTTCTTTCTATCGTGCTGTTTGCCCTGTGGCCATGGGTACTGGGCTATCGGCAAACGGCCAGCATCCCCGAGCTGCTGATGCTAACGTTCCCGTTCCAGCTGGCGGTGCTGGGCCTGGCGAAGCTGGTGACCGAGTGCCTGCGTGAGGTAGAGCGCATCTACTTTTCGCTGTCGTTTATTACCACCCCGGTCTACTACCTTTCCGGCACGCTGTGGCCGGTGCAGTCGATGCCAGACTGGGTACGCGGCATTTCGATGATGCTGCCCTCAACCTGGGGCACGCGGATGATTGCCGGGGTAAATCAGATGGGGCTGCCGCTTAGCGAAGTGAGTCAAGATGTGGTGATGCTGCTGATCATGGCGGTGGTCTATACGGTACTGGGGATGGGGGTCGGAAAGCTGCGCGACTACCTCGGTCGTCGCCATTGACGGTGGGTCGGGCATGCCCGACCCCTACACGAATATGATTTGGGGCGGCGGCACGCCCGGCCCCTACACGAATATGATTTGGGGCGGCGGCACGCCCAACCCCTACACGAATATGATTTGGGGCGGCGGCACGCCCGACCCCTACACGAATATGATTTGAGGCGGCGGCACGCCCGACCCCTACACGAATATGATTTGGGGCGGCGGCATGCCCGACCCCTACAAGAATATGAGTAGGGGCGGTGGCACGCCCGGCCCCTACATGAATATGAGTAGGGGCGGTGGCATGCCCCGCCCGTACAGACGGCGTAGTTACTCCACCAACTCTAGCCCCGCCACCCGCTGCCAGTAGCCGTTGCAGTCGGCCGATCGCGCCAGGCTCAGCGGCTGCCTGCCGGTTTCATTGGCGCGAAAGCGCTCGATCATTGCCAGCGTGTCATCTCCCTGCGGCGACAGGCGCACAATATCCACCAGCCCCTGCATCGACAGCAGATCGTTACCCAGGTTGTAGCAGTAGCCGCTCATGGTCTGAATACCGTTCAGCACAAACACCGGCTGATCTTCCTGGGTGCGCACCTGGCGCCCGTGCGGGTAGTCAATACAGCATGTCTGGCACTCGTCCTTACTGCGGTTTTCAGCGCGGGCGCTAAAACAGCGGGCAGAGTACGCCAGTGGCAGATAGCCATAGCTCAGCACCTCGACTTCAAACTGGTGGCGGATCCCCAGTTCGTCGCACTGCACCAGCAGCTGCGCCAGCCAGTCTCGCGACAGCTCGACCGGCATGCACCAGCGCATCATGCCCATTTTCAGCAGCAGCTGCAGCGTCACCGCGTTATAGATATTCAGCGCAGGACCGGCAACAAAGGGCACGCCCGCGTCACAGGCCAGGGTAACGGCGCCGACGTCGTTCGCCTCAATCAGAAACTCGCCGTTATCCACATAGCGCTTCAGCTCCGTTAACTCGGAAGGTGACTGCACCAGCGCCAGGGTGCTGAGCACCACCTGCTTGCCAGCGGCGGCCAAATCTTTTGCCAGCGCCAGCCAGTCGGCTGCTTTAGTACTGCGGCGCTTGCTGCATACCGATTCGCCAAGGTAGATAATCTCGGCCTCACTGTGCGCTGCGGCCTGGTAAAACGCCTGCAGCGTCTCTTTAGGCCAGTACCACAGCACCGGCCCGAGGGAATATTTCATACCGTTCTCCTACTGCCACTGGCGGTGATAAGCGCCAAGGGTCGTCTGCGTGCCTTCGCTCAGCGCACTGAGTGCCGTCATCCACTGCGGCTGCGGCGCGTAATTGGCCGGGTCGGCTTTGCAGCGGTCAATGGCCTGGCGCCAGATGCGCGTCACCTGTTCAACGTATGCCGGGCTGCGCTGGCGACCTTCAATTTTTACCGAGGCAATATTGGCCGCCAGCAGCGCCGGCAGCAGCGCAAGGGTGTTCAGGCTGGTGGGCTCTTCCAGCGCGTGATAAGGCGTTTCTGCCACCTTGTAGCGCCCTTTGCACAGCGTAGGATAGCCCGCGTTTTCACCGGCACCATAACGGTCGATCAGCACCTCATTCAGGCGCGACTCCAGGCCGGCAGGCGTCTGCTGCCAGCGTACAAAGCGCGCAGGGGAGCAGGCGCCAACGGTATTCGGTGACTCGCCGGTGAGATAAGAGGAGAGATAGCAGCGCCCCTCGGCCATGATGCACAGGCTGCCAAAGGCAAAAACTTCCAGCGCAACCTCCGTGTCGCGTGCCAGCTGGCGTACCTGATGCATCGATAGCACGCGCGGCAATACCACGCGTGCCACATCGAAGTTACGCTGGTAAAAGCGCAACGCGGCGGCATTGGTCGCGGAAGCCTGCACGGAAACGTGACGCTCAATATGGGGATATCGCTCTGCGGCATACGCCAGCATGGCGATATCTGCCAGGATTAAAGCATCGGCTCCGGCGTGGGCGGCCATATCCACAGCGCGCTGCCAGCGGTTGAAACCGTCAGGATGGGCAAAGGTATTAATGGCGACGTGCAGCTTACGCCTGCGCTGATGCACATAATTTGCCGCTTCCTGCAGGCGTTTATCGCTGAAGTTCAGTCCGGCAAAATGACGGGCGTTGGTTTCATCTTTCAGACCGATGTAAACCGCATCAGCGCCGTTTTCAATGGCAGCCTTCAGCGCCGGAAGGTTTCCGGCCGGGCAGAGAAGTTCCATGTAATCGAATCCAACTTATCAGTAGAATCGATGAGTTTAGTGAGGAAGGCTGCGACAAATTTTGATTTAAGGCAGCTATTGGCGTATTGATGGGGTTCGATTCTCTGGATAAAACCCCTATAGTTCGCGCACTTTGTTGATCCAGCCGTCTGACGCGTTTTGCCAGTATGGCAAAATAGCCGAAATTTATTCGTAAGGAGTGATAATGGTGTTGAACCCGCTACGCACCCACTGTGTCCGTAAGGGGCCGCAATTGTTGCGTTTCCCGCTGCGGTTTACCCCGTTCGCATTGAAGAAGCCGCTGCTGCAGTCGCTGTTACGCTGGCAGTTTCAACAGGCACTGGCAGAAGGTGAGCTAGACTTTCTTGAGGGGCGCTGGTTAGGGATTGAGGTCACTGACCTCGGGCTGCGTTGGTCAGTCACGCTGGAACAGGGGCGGCTGCAGGTAGCCGATCGGGAAACGGCAGATGTCTGGTTTCGTGCTGAAGCCAACGATCTGTTGTTAATCGCCGCCCGCAGGGTGGATCCCGATACGCTGTTTTTCCAGCGTCGCCTGAATATCGAAGGAGATACCGAGCTGGGTCTGGAAGTGAAAAACCTGATGGATGCGGTTGATCTTGAATCCATGCCGACGCCGTTGCGCATCGGACTTATGCAACTGGCTGATTTTGTTGAAGCCGGACTGAACGAGGGCGCGATTTCCCCGGCGGGTCGCGTAGGTGCAACATGTTAATTCGTACTGAAATTGGAGTGGATGCTGCCAGCATCGACAGCCTGCTGCGTCGCTGTTTTCCCACCTCAGCGGAAGCTGAACTGGTGCAGCAGCTGCGTGAAGATGGCTTGTTAACGCTCGGCGTTGTCGCCACCGATGATGAAGGACAGGTTCTGGGCTATGCGGCCTTCAGCCCGGTAACGCTGGCTGAAGAGGATCGTCAGTGGGTGGGGCTGGCACCGCTGGCGGTGGATGAGAGCGTGCGTAAGCAGGGGCTGGGCAAGCAGCTGATTTACGAAGGGCTGGATACGCTGAATGAGTTTGGCTATGCCGCGGTGGTGGTGCTGGGCGACCCGGCATACTACGGGCGTTATGGCTTTGAACCGGCAGCGCGTTACGGCCTGCACAGCAGATGGCAGGAGAGCGAAGCGGCGTTTCAGGTCTATAAGCTGGCGGAGGATGCGTTCAGCGGTACAGAAGGGCGCATCGAATATTCGGCGCCGTTTAATCGCCTCTGAGCGTGTTAAGCCATAAAACCAATGACACGGGCTGGTGCTCCACCAGCCTGATTTTTTCCTGCCGCTTTAACTGCTTTACCTGATACTCCAGCTTCGACGCCAGCGAACGGTCCCCGGCTTCGCAGTGAAACATCAGCTCTAGCGGACCCTTGCCGCGCAAGGCTTTCGCCCCTTTGCCGCACTGATGCTGGGCGAAGCGCCGCTGCACGTCATTGGTGATCCCGGTATAGAGCATGCCGCTGGCGGTGCGCAGGATATAGAGCCGCCAGTCGCCGGATGCCGCAGAGTTCATAGTCTGTCTCAGGTAGAAAAATCTGCGCGTACTTTAGCGCAGATCGCCCGCGTGTGGGAGTAGCGGCAAAGCGATGGCGGGCCAGCCGCAGCTGGCCAGCAGATTAGAGTGCGTTAAGAATACGCAGTGATTCACGATTGAAGGCAGGCAGGTCGTCCGGCGTGCGGCTGGTGACCAGTCGTTCATTGTCGACGACCACCTCTTTATCATAGAAGTCAGCACCGGCATTTTTCAGATCGATAACGATCGCTTTCACGGTGGTCATCTGGCGCCCGCGTACGGCATTGGCGCTGATCAGCAGCTGAGGTCCGTGGCAGATAGCAAACACCGGTCGGCCCAGCGCCACAAACTCTTTAGTAAAGGCGACGAAACGGTCATCACCGCGCAGCGTATCCGGGGAGTGACCGCCGGGGAGCAGCAGGGCGTCAAAATCCGCCGGCTGAACGTCATCGATAGATTTGTCTATCTTCACTTTGGCATCACCCTGTTTGCCGGTGATGGTTTTACCTGCTTCGGTATCAATGGTAATGACCTCGTGACCCGCATCTTGATACGCCTTGGCCGGGGAGGTGAACTCCGAATCTTCAAATTCATCGGTAATTAACACTGCAATCTTCTTGCTCATATTTTCTCCTGTGAACTTGAGTTGTTGATAGAAATAAGTGTGGTTCACATAGGCAGAAAATCAACCAGGTCGATTCCGAATGGCATTAAAGGTAAAGAAGACGCAGGCGGCTGGCGTTTGTGAATAGCGCACTTTATGATAATTCTTTGCCGCACCTCCATAAATCAGGACGACTCTATGGCTACCTTGTATTTGATCCTTGCTTTCGGCTCCTATTTTCTCACCAGCATCGCGATGGTGCTGGTATTTCTGTTTATCTACACGCGAATTACGCCACATAACGAATGGCGGCTAATTAAAGAGAATAATCTGGCGGCAACCTGGGGGTTTATCGGTGCGCTGCTGGGCTATATTATTCCCCTTGCCAGCGTAGCGATTAACTCCATTAATCTGGTCGATTATCTGGTGTGGGGCGCCGTGGCGCTGGTGATCCAGCTCATCGTCTTTACCGCCGTACGCCTGTTTATGCGCGATATCAGTCAACGTATCGAAGACAACAGCGTGGCGGCCGGGTTATTCCTGGGTGGCGTCTCTACCGGCGTCGGTATCCTGAACGCGGCCTGTATGACCTATTAATCTGCCCGCAGTTGATGAACAACCTGGTTGCTGCTGCCGCGCCACAGCAGCGCCGGGTCTTTCAGTGCCTGAATAAATTTACCGTCAATCAGCACATTAACCAGCGCCACCACCCGCTGCTGCTGAGCGCTCAGTTCGTCCAGCCGATAGCCGGTCCACAGCCAGATATCTTTTCCCGCGCATTCGCGCCTGACGCGGCGCAGCAGCCGCCCGACATCCGCCAGGTTCGCCGGGTGCAGCGGATCGCCGCCGGACAGCGACAGCCCCTGCCGCGGTATGCGCGTATCGTTAAGGTCGGCGATCAGCTGCTCTTCCATCTGCAGAGTAAACGGCACGCCGGAATTCAGCCGCCAGGTGCTTTGGTTATAGCAGCCCGGGCACTGATGCACGCAGCCGGAAACAAACAGCGTGCAGCGCGTGCCGGGGCCGTTAACGATATCCACCGGATAATACTGATGGATATTCATCCGGGCTGGCCCTGGCGCAGGTGTTTTACCCGGCGCTTAACCTCTTCCTGCTTGCCCGCGTTGAACGGCCTGGCGTCCGGGCTGCCGAGATAACCGCACACCCGGCGCGTAACGGACACCCGCGTGCTGTCGTGATTGCCGCAGTTCGGGCAGGTGAAGCCTTTGCTGGTGCAGGCGAACTCACCCGTAAAGCCGCACTCGTAGCATTCATCAATCGGGGTGTTGGTGCCGTAATAGGGCACGCGGCTGTAGCTGTAATCCCAGACGTCCTCCAGTGCCTTCAGGTTATGCTGGATATTCGGGTACTCGCCGTAGCAGATAAAACCGCCGCTGGCGATCGGCGGATAGCCCGCTTCAAAGTCGATTTTGTCGTACGGATTGACCTTTTTCTCAACGTCGAGGTGGAAGCTGTTGGTGTAGTAGCCTTTGTCGGTGACGCCCGGCACCACGCCAAATTCGGCGGCGTCGAGGCGGCAGAAGCGGTCGCACAGGTTCTCGCTCGGCGTGCTGTACAGGCTGAATCCGTAGTCGGTCTCCTCCTTCCACTGATCCACGGCAGCACGCAGGCGGGCGACAATCTCCAGCCCTTTGGCGCGCAGTGCCGCATCATCGTAGGGATGAATTGCCGCGCCGCTCAGCGCGTTTAGCGTTTCGTGAATGCCGATGTAGCCCAGCGAGATTGAAGCCCGGCCGTGCTTAAAGATAGCGGCCACCGGCTCATCGGCCTGCAGGCGCACCCCGCAGGCGCCCTCCATATAGAGGATTGGCGCAACCCGCGCTTTCACGTTCTCCAGCCGCGCAATGCGCGTCATCAGCGCCTTCTTCGCCAGCAGCAGGCGCCTGTCCAGCAGCGCCCAGAAGCGCGTTTCATCGCCACCCGCTTCCAGGGCAATGCGCGGCAGGTTGAGGCTAATCACGCCAATATTATTGCGCCCCTCGTGGATCTGTTCCCCGTTCTCCTGATACACGCCGAGGAAGCTGCGGCAGCCCATTGGCGTTTTAAACGAACCGGTGACCTGCACCACCTGGTCATAATTGAGGATATCGGGGTACATGCGTTTACTGGCGCACTCCAGCGCCAGCTGTTTGATATCGTAATTTGGCTCGCCGCGACGGTGGTTCAGCCCGGCTTTGATGGCGAACACCAGCTTGGGAAACACGGCAGTTTTGTGATTTTTACCCAGCCCGGCGATGCGGTTACGCAGGATCGACTGCTGGATCAGGCGCGCTGCCCAGCTGGTGCCGAGGCCGAAGCCGAAGGTGACAAACGGCGTCTGGCCGTTGGCGGTGTGCAGCGTATTGACCTCATACTCCAGCGACTGAAAGGCGTCGTAGCACTCTTTTTCGGTGCGCGCGCGGGCATAGGCTTCGGCGTCGGCAATCTGCCATTCGTCGGCGGTGGCGCGGTGTTTAGCCAGGCTGGCATCCACGAACGGCGCCAGCACTTCATCAATACGGTTAATGGTGGTGCCCCCGTAAATATGGCTGGCGACCTGGGCGATGATCTGCGCGGTGACGGCGGTGGCGGTGGAGATTGACTTAGGCGGTTCGATCTCGGCGTTACCCATTTTGAAGCCGTGCGTCAGCATGCCCCGCAGGTCGATCAGCATGCAGTTAAACATCGGGAAAAACGGCGAGTAGTCGAGATCGTGATAGTGGATCTCGCCGCGCTCATGGGCGCTGACCACATCACGCGGCAGCATATGCTGACGGGCGTAGTGTTTGGCGACGATCCCGGCCAGCAGATCGCGCTGAGTGGGGATCACCTTGCTATCCTTATTGGCATTTTCATTCAGTAGCGCCGGATTACTCTGTTCGATCAGCCCGCGGATCTCATGGTTAAGGCGCCCGCGCAGTTCACGCGCAACATCGCGGTCGTGGCGATACTCAATATAGCTGCGCGCCAGCTGTGGGTAACGTCCGGCCATCAGCTGGTTTTCCACCGCCTGCTGCACTTCGGCAATATCCACCTGCGGGCGCTGCATCAGCTGGTGGCTAATCAACCTGGCGACGGAAGTACAGTAATCTTCATCGTTTATCTGTGCTGCCTGCGCGGCCGCGTGGATCGCCGCCGCAATGCGTGCCGGATCAAAATTTACCCGACATCCGTCGCGTTTAATCACCTGAGTTGCCACTGCGCTTCCCCTATATGTAGTTTTTCAGGGCTATAGTAAGCGCTATATGTAGTGTTTTCTCGTGGAATATTGGCCGTTTTATTGATTTGCCACAAGGAACCCGTCGGCAGCGATTCTCCTCTGCGAGAGAGCCAAACCCCTGGTTTCGAGCTCCACTGGCCAACCTTAAACTCAGATCGCCGTTGAGCGCTTCAGGCAAAACAGCGCGGCAATAAACAGCGCACCCGCACCGGCGATAATCGATATTTTCAACGGGTCGCCCTGACCCTGCAGCAGTCCCGTCATCAGCGGTCCGCACACCTGGCCAATGCCATAGGTAAAGGTCACCAGCGCCATCAGATTGATGCCGGCAGGAACCGGCAGTTTTTTTGCCAGCGGCATTACCAGCGCGGTGGTGCCCATAAAGGTGAATCCAAAGCCGAGGCAGCAGAGGATCAGCAGCAGCGGTGAGTGGCCGTTCAGCGACAGCAGCACGCAGATGGCCTGCAAAATCAGATTGAAAATCAGTGACAAGGTGATGCCAAAGCGGTGCTCCATCAGCAGCCAGAAAAAACAGCCGGGGATAATCGCCAGCCCGACCAGCGACCACAGATGCTGTGAAATAACACTATTTGCAAGCTGGTGCGAGATCAGCGGCAGGAAGGTGGCGACAATGATGTAGCCGAACCCGGCCAGGCCATAAACGATTGCCAGCTGCCACCAGCCCACCACGCTGCTTTTGCGTCTCGGTCTCTGTTGAGATTCAGGGGTGAAGGCGATGGCGGTGGGGGATAAAATCACCAGCAACACCAGCAGGATCAGACCGATTACGCCCGCGCCAAGCCACAGCGAGGCGGCATGCAGCTGTAGCGCAATCCCGAAATTGACGTACTCATTGCCCAGCAGAATGCCAACGCCAACGCCGGAAAATAGCGAAGCGGTCACCCAATGATTATTCGTGTGGTGCAGGACGGTGACTGAGCCAAAAATCATCAATGCGGCACTGGCCAGCCCCGCCAGAAAGCGCACCACCAGCGCGATATTAACCCGGTCCACCCCTGCCATCGCGAAGAGCAGCACGACGGAAAGCACGGAAAAAATAAATACCATATTTTGCGAGCGCGGGCGGTGGAAGCCGCTCCATGAAAATAGCAGGCTGCCCACCAGGTAGCCTCCGTAGTTAGCGCTTGCCAGCCACGCCAGCTGGGGAAAAGTGAATATTTTCTCCTCCAGCATTTTGGGCAGCATCGGCGTATATAAGAAACGGCTGATGCCAACGCCCAGAGCCAGCAGCAGCACGCCATAAGCGGCGGTGCGGATATTGCTACGATTAAGCCGTTCTTTATCGCTATGAAGCATGAATAATATTCCTTTTATCCATATTGATAGCGAGGAAGGTTAGCATGCGGCGCAATGATAAATACATCACCTTAAGTGTCTTCAGGACGCTATTTCTTTAATTCGCCTGAATGGTTAATTTTAGCCTTTTTTGATATTTCATACGGCACGTTGAGCGCAGAATAATCTCAGCTGCTGTTATTTAATTAAAAAACGCCAGTCACGGGGAATATATTATGAGTAAAATAACTATCGCTATTATCGGCGCCGGTTCGAGAGGTCTTAGCCTGCTGGAGAGAATCGTCACGCTTTATCCTGAGTACAGTCCCAACCAGAAAATGGAAATATGGCTGATTGATAAAAACGAAGCGGGATTTGGCGTGCACCTGCCGAACCAGCCCGACTACTTTCTGACTAACACCGTCGCCTGTCAAATCACCCTGTTTGGTGACGATAGCGTCACCGCCCCCGGGAGTATACGTGAGGGCCCGAACTTATATCAGTGGGCGCGTGACCAGGGTTATAAAAAATCAGGGCAGTTGTACTCCAGACGCCCTCAGGGGGAAGAGATTTCGCCTGACGACTATCTCCCGCGAGCGCTATTAGGGGAATATCTTCACTCAGTCTATTTACGTATTTTGCACAACCTCCCGCCAGGTATTACGGTGAATGTGATTCGTGGTTTTGCGGTTCAGGTCAGTTCGTTTTCAAACCATACGATTAAGATTAAGTTAGATAATGATTTCAAAATAAAGGCCAACTACCTTTTTCTCGCGACCGGCCACGGTGAAAACAGGTCGACGGAAGACGATCTCAGTATTCAACGCTTCGTTTCGGGCAACCTGCATAAAAATAAATTACTGCGCTATATTCGGCGCCCCTACGAGCTGCGTAAATATAGTCATATTGCCGGGGGCAGCAATGTGATGATCGGCGGAATGGGTTTAACCACTTACGACATTATTGCCAGACTGACCGCTGGCTGCGGGGGGCGATTTAGCGATGCCGGTCATCGCCTGATTTATCACCCATCCGGTGATGAACCGCAGATCTACATTTATTCCCGCCAGTCGCTGCCTGCAGGCAGCCGTGGCGTGAATCAGAAGGGGGGCAGCGGGCGCTATCTGGCGCATTTTTTCACCCTCGATGCCATCGATCGCTTACGCCAGCGGACAGCGCAGGGAAAAATCGACTTTGTTGCCGACCTGCTGCCGCTGCTGATCAAAGAAATGTGCTACGTCTACAGCTGCGTCGAGCGGGGTGAATGGACGCAGGCTCGGGATTATCAGGCCGGTGCGGCTGAACGTGAGGCAATCAATCAGCTCTTCTATCCGCATCAGGGGTTAACCTTTTCGACCCTTGAAGAGTGGCGGGCATGGTTTAAAGAGCTGCTGATAAAGGATATTGCTGACGCTGAAAAAGGCAACGTTGACGGCGCATTAAAGGCCGCTGCTGATGTCATCAGGGACACGCGCGATATTCTGCGTTATGCCATCAACCACGGTGGGCTGACGCCACAGTCGCACCGTCAGTTTCTGAGTGAGTTCTGCCCGATATTCAACCGTATTGCGGTGGGGCCGCCCTTAAGACGGAATCAGGAGTTACTGGCGCTGATTGAGAGCGGTGTGGTAGCGCTGGCGGGTGGGCCCGCAGCCCGATTAGTCTGCCGGTCGGAAAGCGGCCATTTTGCCCTGCACACCTCTTTTGTACAGGAAGAGAGCGTGACGCTGGCTGATATCCTGATTAAAGCCCGTATAGCGTCATTTTCACCCGCCAGCGACAACTCCAGGCTCTACCATAATCTGCTGGCTGAGGGGGTGATCAGGCCCTATGACAACGACGGATTTCTCGCGGGCGGGATAGATATCGACAGGCAGCACCACGTCATCAGCCGTAAAAAAATCAGTCAGAAGAACATCTATGCCCTGGGCACGCCGGTGGAAGGGCCGAACTACTTCACTCATGTGCTGCCGCGCCCGGCAGTGAACTCAACGGCACTGCAGGAAGCCGCGCTTTGTGTCGTCGACATGTATCAAAATATCCGTAAACACGCGGGCAGCTGATTCGACCTGCAGCCCATCACGCTGCTGCGATATTTTTTGCCGTCCTGAAGTGCCATGGCGGTTGCATTAAACCCTGAGGAGTTACTACTATTGTCGGTTGCTGTAGAGCGAACCCCATTCCGCTCTGGTTACTCAGGGATACTGCCCGATGTCGTCCGTCGCTTATAACGAAAAACAGGTCATTCGCTGGCTCGGTGCGCGAACCGTTGCGCGCGCGCGCGATTTGATCGCCAGCGTACAAAATATAGCGTGGCAGAATACCCTGTTGACCGGCGAAGTACCGGGGCGCAAAGCGGAACCTTTCAGCGTGATGGTGCACTTCAGCCGCCCGCAGGGCAGGCTGCATGCCAGCGGCGAGTGCAGCTGCGCGGTGAAAAATAACTGCAAGCACGTGGCGGCGCTGATGCTGGCCAACCTGCAACCGCGCCAGCCGAAGGTCGCGGTGGCGCTTGAGACGATACAGGCCGAGCCGGTGCCGGTCCTGCAGCTGGAGTCACGCGCCAAATTTATCAGCGGTTATGGCCACTACGGGCATCGCCAGAAGCGCCTCGACTTCGCCGCGGTCAGCTTTGACTACGCCGGAGTAAGGGTGGAGGCCAATAGCCGGGCCGAGAGTTTCGCCGACCGCACAGGCCAGCGCTTTCACGTTCAGCGCCAGGCTGAAGAGGAGCAGTCGTGGCTGGCGCAGATCGCCAGCATCGGGCTGCGGACTATTCCTGCAGGCCATATCTACACTCCGGCGCCGCTGCCGCCAGCGATCTTCGCACCGGAATCTCCCGGCCTGTGGCGCGACTTTATCAAAAAAGGCCTGCCGGCCCTGCGCAGGCGCGGCTGGCGCGTCAGTATGGACGACGATTTCACCTGGAATATCACCGAGGTGGAAGCGATAGAAGGGCGCGCCGTACAGGGCGATGATGGCTGGTTCGATCTGGAGCTGGCCATGAAAATCGGCCGCCGTCGCGTGCGGCTGGAACCGCTGCTGGCACGCTTGTTTGCCGCCGATCGTCGCTGGATGTCCGGCAATCTCAGCCTGATCCCCGACGATGAGCAGATTGAGCTGCGCGACGAGCGCAACCAGCGCCTGCTGTTCCGCGCCGCACAGCTGAAACCGCTGGTCGGCAACCTGATCGATCTGTTTGACAGTGAAAGCCTACAGCCGCTGAGATTAGCCGCATGGGATGTCGGCCGCCTCAGCCAGGCCGATGACCGCAGCCGCTGGATATTTGACGGCGACAACGCGGTGCACCAACTTGCGGAGCGCCTCAACGGCAATACGGGGGTACAGCCGGTGGCTCCCCCTGCCGGGCTTCGGGCCACGCTGCGCGACTATCAGCAGCAGGGCGTTAACTGGATGCAGTTCCTGCGTCAGCACCAGCTGGCTGGGGTACTGGCGGATGATATGGGGTTAGGTAAAACCATTCAGACGCTGGCGCACCTGCTGGTGGAGAAAGAAGCGGGGCGGCTGGACCGCCCTGCGCTGATCGTGGTGCCGACCACGCTGGTGCACAACTGGTGCTGCGAAGCCGCGCGTTTCGCCCCCGATCTGCGCGTGCTGGCGCTGACCGGCCCGCAGCGCAAAGAGTTTTACCACAGCATTGAACAGTATGACGTGGTGATCACCACCTACTCGCTGCTGTGGCGCGACCAGCCGCAGCTGGTGGCGCATTACTACCACCTACTGATCCTTGATGAGGCGCAGTACGTGAAAAACAGCGCCTCGCGCGCTGCCTCGGTGATCCGCATGCTGAAAACCCGTCACCGCCTGTGCCTGACCGGTACTCCGCTGGAAAACCACCTCGGCGAGCTGTGGTCGCAGTTTGACTTCCTGCTGCCCGGTTTTCTCGGCAGCGAACGTGACTTTACCCAGCACTGGCGTATTCCGGTGGAGCGCAACGGCGACAAGGTGCGGCGCGAGCTGCTGGCGAAGCGCGTGCGGCCATTTATGCTGCGCCGCCGTAAGCAGGAGGTGGCGAAAGAGCTGCCGCCGAAAAACACCATTGTGCGCAGCGTGGCGCTCGACGGCGCCCAGCGCGAATTGTATGACCAGGTGAAATCGGCAATGCAGGACCGCGTGCAGCTGGCGGTGCAGCAGCAGGGCGCGGGGCGCAGCCATCTGCTGGTGCTGGATGCGCTGCTCAAGCTGCGCCAGATCTGCTGCGATCCGCGCCTGCTGGCCGACCCGCGCGCCGGGAAGGTCAAGCACTCGGCCAAGCTGGCGCTGCTGCGTGAGATGCTGCACGATCTGCTGGCGGAAGATCGCCGGATTCTGATCTTCTCGCAGTTCACCACCATGCTGGCGATCATCGCGGAAGAGCTGACTAAAGCTCGCATCCCGTTTGTCACCCTCACCGGCAGCACCCGCGATCGCACTGCGCCGGTCGAACGCTTCCAAAACGGCGAAGTGCCGGTGTTTCTGATTAGCCTTAAGGCGGGCGGCGTGGGTCTGAACCTGACGGCGGCGGATACCGTGATCCACTACGATCCCTGGTGGAACCCGGCGGCAGAAAATCAGGCCACCGATCGCGCGTACCGCTTAGGTCAGGATAAACCGGTATTTGTCTATAAGCTGATCGCTGCCGATACCATAGAAGAGAAGATTGTGGCGCTGCAGCAGCAGAAAGCCGATCTGGCGGGGGAGATCCTTGATGACGAGCTGAGCGAACCCAGCCAGTTTAGCCCGGACGATTTAACCGCGCTTTTCTCATAAATAAGTCGGGGTCAGGCAGGCCTGACCCCCTCACTCAATCTTACGCGTTCTGCCCGATGCGGCGCTCGTCGGCCATGCAGGCCGCGGCGGTAAACAGAATGTCCGCCGAAGAGTTCAGCGCGGTTTCCGCTGAGTCCTGCAATACGCCGATAATAAAGCCGACCGCCACCACCTGCATCGCCACCTCATTGGGTATGCCAAACATATTACAGGCCACCGGGATCAGCAGCAGCGAGCCGCCCGCCACGCCGGATGCGCCGCAGGCGCAAATCGAGGCCACCAGGCTCAGCAGAATAGCCGTGGCCACATCCACCTGAATCCCCAGCGTATGCACCGCCGCCAGCGTTAGCACGGTGATGGTGATCGACGCGCCGGCCATGCTGATATTGGCACCGATCGGAATCGAGACTGAATAGGTATCTTCATCCAGGCCCAGCTTTTTCGCCAGTGCCATATTCACCGGAATATTGGCGGCCGAGCTGCGGGTAAAGAACGCGGTCACGCCGCTTTCACGCAGGCAGGTAAAGACCAGCGGATACGGATTACGGCGGATCTGCCACCACACCAGCAGCGGGTTGAACACCAGCGCCATCAGCAGCATACAGCCGATCAGCAGCCCCAGCAGGCTGGCATAATCCCACAGCGCATCGAAGCCGGTAGAGGCGAGGATCGAACCGACCAGCCCGAAAATGCCGATCGGCGCAAAGCGGATCACAATACGCACCAGGCGGGTGACTGCATCGGATGCATCGTTGAGGAAAGTGCGGGTGCTCTCGCTGCTGTGGCGGAAGGCAAAGCCAAGGCCGATCGCCCACACCAGAATGCCGATGTAGTTGGCGTTCATCAGCGCGCTAATCGGGTTCGACACCATGCTCATTAGCAGGCCGTGCAGCACTTCAAGGATGCCGGAAGGCGGCACGATCTCGCTGCTGGCCGCGCGCAGCGTCAGGTTCTGCGGCAGCAGATGGCTGGCAACCACCGCGACAACGGCAGCGCAGAAGGTGCTGAGCAGATAGAGGATAACGATCGGGCGGATATTGGTCTTCTGCCCCTGCTGGTGGTTAGCTATCGACGAGATCACCAGCACCAGCACCAGCAGGGGGGCCACGGCTTTCAGCGCGCTGACAAACAGCTCGCCGAGCAGGCCAACCGCCAGCGCATGACTTTTCGAGAACCAGGCCAGGGCAATACCGGCCAGCAGTCCAATCATAATTTGTGTTACCAGGCTGCCCTGAATCAGGCGCTGTATCAGCCCGCGTCCGCTGTTTTCTGTCCGCATAATATTAAATCGCTATTGTTATCGGTGTGTCTGAGAGTTTGCGAGGGGCAGTATAAGGAAATGTTCTGACAGGGGAAGGGAAAAATCAGGTTTTGTCACCTGCGGGCCAGGCATCGGCCCGGGCTGACCACCTGAGTAACAGTGATAAATGGCATAGCGGGGGGGCTCACTATGCCGGCACTGCGGTGGTTTTAATATCAGCTACCTGAGTATCTGCTCCCCCCGGCCAATCACTCCTGACGCAGCTGCAAATCGAGCGGCGTTTTGCTCGGCTCACCGCCAATCTCGCGCGCCAGCTTCGGCACCATATAGCCTGATACCATGCTCAGCAGCTGGCGCATGATGGCGCGTGCTTCATCGTCGGAGACATAAAAGTGCGCGGCGCCCTGCACTTTATCCAGCACGTGCAGGTAATAAGGCAGGATCCCGGCGTCAAACAGCGCATTGCTCAGCTGCGCAAGGGCGGGGGCATTATCGTTAACGCCGCGCAGCAGCACGCTCTGATTGAGCAGCGTTACCTCGGCACGTTTCAGCATGCGCATGCCGTGGCGCAGATCGTCGTCAATCTCCTGCGCGTGGTTAATGTGCGTGACCATCAGCGTTTGCAAACGCGACTGCGCCAGCCGCTGGCACAGCGCTTCGGTAATGCGTTTCGGGATCACCACCGGCAGGCGGCTGTGAATGCGCAGGCGCTTCAGATGCGGGATCTGCTCCAGTTCGCCGATCAGCCAGTTCAGTTCATGATCCTTCGCCATCAGCGGATCGCCGCCGGAGAAAATAATCTCATCCAGTTCTGGCTGTTGTCGGATATACTCCAGGGCCTGCTGCCAGTTGCGTTTGTTGCCCTGGTTGTCCGAGTAAGGAAAATGGCGGCGGAAGCAGTAACGGCAATTGACGGCGCAGCCGCCTTTGACCAGCAACAGCGCACGATTACGATATTTATGTAACAGACCCGGCACCACGCTGCTCTGCTCATCGAGCGGATCGGTACTGTAGCCCGGTGCATCGACAAACTCCTGCTTTGAGGTGATCACCTGTAGCAGCAGCGGATCCTGCGGATCGCCTTTGCGCATACGTGCCGCAAAGGCGCGCGGGACGCGCAGGGCGAAAAGACGCCGTGCGTCATGGCCTGAAACCAGTTCAGGGTGATGTTGCAACGCTAAAAGTTGCAGTAATTCATCCGGATCAGTGATTACATCAGCAAGTTGATGCAACCAATCTTCTCGCACAGGGGGATTTAGGGTTACAATGTGTGCCATTTTTTTGGCTAAGTACCAGTTATAAATTGTAGAGGGCCTTCATGGCGACTTATTCTAGCAACGATTTCCGTCCCGGTCTTAAAATCATGTTCGAAGGCGAGCCTTATGCCATCGAATCAAGCGAGTTTGTTAAGCCGGGTAAAGGCCAGGCATTCGCACGCGTAAAAATGCGTCGTCTGCTGACCGGAAGCCGCGTTGAGAAAACTTTCAAATCTACCGACTCCGCTGAAGGCGCTGACGTAGTAGATACCAACCTGAACTACCTGTACAACGACGGCGAGTTCTTCCACTTTATGCACCCGGAAACCTTCGAACAGCACCCTGTTGAAGCGAAAACCGTTGGCGATGCGGCTAAATGGCTGCTGGACAATGCAGAGTGCATCGTGACCCTGTGGAACGGCAAACCTATCCAGGTTCTGCCACCGAACTTCGTTGAGCTGGAAATCACCGATACTGACCCAGGCCTGAAAGGCGACACGGCAGGTACCGGCGGCAAGCCAGCGACTCTCTCTACCGGTGCGGTAGTGAAAGTGCCCCTGTTTGTGCAGATTGGCGAAGTGATTAAAGTTGATACCCGTTCTGGCGAATACGTTTCCCGCGTAAAATAAGCCCGATCGAAGGGGCCTGGCATCGTCAGGCCCTTCTTACGTTTCCCCTCAATTTCTTTTATCCCGCAAAACATGCAGGTAGATAAATTACGGCTATGCTTATATCGCTGTGCTTATCTCTAATTAAAAGGAAATTGCTATGAAGAAAAGTATTGTTGCTGTTCTTTCTGTTCTGGTGCTCTCTTCGGTGCTGACGGCCTGTAACACCACGCGCGGCGTGGGTGAAGACGTTGAAGCCGGCGGTAAAGCTATTCAGAAAAGCACTAACTGATCAGTATGATGGGCCGGTGCCTGCGCACCGGCTTTGCTATTGCTGATTCACCCAGATCAGTTTATCCACGGCGAACCCTTCCTGACGTGCCTGTGATACCAGCTGTTCCTTTACCTGCGGCGCCAGCTGCGGCGTGCGCGACAGGATCCACAGATATTCCCGATTCGGCCCGCATACCAGCGCGTGCTGATAATCCTTATCCAGCGCAATCACGTTGTAGCCACCGTAGAACGGCCCGAAGAACGAGACTTTCAGCGCGGCCTGCTGCGGGGATCCGGTAAAGTACGCTTTGCCGATGCTCTCCTGCCACTTCTGCTTCTTAGGGTTGAAACCCCGGTTGACCACCTTCAGGCCACCGTCGTCACGCTTGCTGTAGGTCGCCGTCACGTGATCTAACCCACGTTCAAACGGATGGTTAAGGCGGGCGATCTCATACCAGCTGCCAAGATAGCGATCGGCGTCGAAGCCGGAGATCGGGGTGATCCCTTTGGGTGGGGTGGTGGTGCAGGCAACAGAGAGTAGCGCGGCGCCGCCGGCGGTGATCATTTTCCACAGTGACATAGGCCATTCCTTTTATAATGAATGGCCTGAGTATAGTCCCGATTTCCCCCGAAGCATCATCGTCGCGGTTTTAAACCCACAGCCAGCACGATGATCGTGTGGGATGAGCTCGGCCTGAGGTAAGCCGGACGGCACGCGGCAGAGATGCCGCGTGCC